>JAJYAX010000290.1 GCA_021779275.1 Deltaproteobacteria bacterium
CCGACAGCACCAGGAACGAAAGGAGAAGAAACAGACCCGTAAGCGTTCTCATCGGCCCAGCCTCCTCTTTCGTGTCCTGAAAAATCCCAGGAGCGCCGGGATATAGGGCTGATCGGTGGACAGATTAAGCAGATCGATCCCGGTGGCGCGGATGGTCTTCAGGATGGTCTTGTGCCGCTCGGCCGCAATCTCGGCATAGCCGCGGCGGATGCCCGGGTCGGAGGTGTTCAGCTCCACCTGCCGGCCGCTCTCCGCATCCTCGATGGTCAGCCAGCCGACGTCCGGGAGCTGGTGCTCACGCGGGTCGGAGACGATCAGGCTGATCAGATCGTGGCGTTTATTGCCGGTGCGGAGTTTGGGCTGGAGTTCGCCTAAGGCCTGGTCGAAATCGCCGGGCAGACAGAAGTCGGAGATTAGAAAGACCACGCTCCGGCGCTTGCAGACCCGGCCCACGAAGTCCAGCGGGACCCGCAGGTCGGTCCTGTTGCCCCTCGCCTTAAAAAAGAGGATCTCCCGGATGACCCGCAGGATATGGGAGCGCCCCTTTTTCGGCGGGATATAGAGTTCGACGAAATCGGTGAAGAGGACGAGGCCGACCTTGTCGTTGTTGCGTATGGCGGAAAAGGCCAGCACCGAGCCCAGCTCCGCCATCATCTCCCGCTTGGACGAGGCCGTGGAGCCGAATTCGCCCGAGCCGCTAATATCGATGAGCAGGATGATGGTCAGCTCGCGCTCCTCGGTGAACTTCTTGATATGCGGGATGCCGGTGCGGGCCGTGACATTCCAGTCGATGGCGCGGATCTCGTCCCCCGGCACATATTCCCGGACCTCGTCGAAGTTCATGCCGCTGCCCTTGAAGACGGAATGGTAGTCGCCGGCCAGGCTGTCGTTGACCAGGCGGCTGGTGCGGACCTCGACCTGACGGACCTTCTTCAGGATTTCTCTGGTAAGTTGCGCTTCCATGGCCGTTACGGTACCGGCACGGTGTCGAGAATCTTGCGGATGATGTCCTCGCTGGTCACCGCCTCCGCCTCCGCCTCGTAGCTGATCCGCAGGCGATGCCGCATCACATCGAGAGCCGCCGCCTTCACGTCGTCCGGGGTCACATAGCCCCGTCCGGCCAGATAGGCCAGGGTCCGGGAGACGGCCTTCAGGTTGATGGTGGCCCTGGGAGAGGCCCCGATCTCGATATACTCCTGCAGATCGAGCTGAAAGGCCTTGGGGTCGCGGGTGGCGTAGACCAGGGAGACGATATACTCCTTGATCTTCTCATCCATATAGATGGAGTCCACGACCTTGCGGGCGGCCAGGATGTCGGCGGGGCTGACCACCGGATTGACCGGGATCACCGAATCCGTATGGTCCATGGCATCCAGGATCTTCCGCTCCTCGGCGATGGTCGGATAGGTGACCACGATCTTCAGCATGAACCGGTCCACCTGGGCCTCGGGCAGGGGGTAGGTGCCCTCCTGCTCGATGGGGTTCTGGGTGGCCAGGACCAGGAAAAGATCCGGCAGGTTGAAGGTCTGACTGCCGATGGTCACATGTTTTTCCTGCATGGCTTCAAGGAGAGCCGACTGGACCTTGGCGGGCGCCCGGTTGATCTCGTCGGCCAGGATGATCGAGGCGAAGATCGGCCCCTGCTTGACCACGAACGAGGTGTCCTGCGGATTATAGATCTCGGTGCCGATGATATCCGCCGGCAGCATGTCCGGGGTGAACTGGATGCGCCGGAAATCGGTCTGGATGGCCTTGGCCAGCGTCTTGACCGCCAGGGTCTTGGCCAGTCCGGGCACGCCTTCCAGCAGGATATGGCCGCCGGTGAGCAGGCCGACCAGCAGGCCGTCGATCAGATGCTGCTGGCCGATGATGACCCTGGCCATCTGCTGGCGGAACAGGCCCAGCCAGGCGGAACTCATCTTTACCGAGTCGTTGATGGCCTGGATGGAGGTGAAGACATCGGTATCGTGCGGGACCAGGTTGGCCGAGGGCGGGGTGGAGGGGACGGATGTAGTGAACATTGGGACTCCTTTCTTGGGGTACAGGGATTGGTAACGTTTTTATGATCTTGACTATAACGGCTCAACATTGCCGAAACATTGCCGGACCATTACAAAGCTGTAATGGTTGAAGGAGAAGGCCGGAAATCGAATGCAGCCTCCTCCATCCTTTGATTGTTTTCGCTCAGCCTATACTCTAACAGCCGGATGAGAGAGGAAAAAGGCTGATCTATTCCAAATGGTTGAGTGCAAGGTGACGAAGAAGGGGAAAATACTGCTTCGGATGCAATTGTATATTGACGTGGTTGTCAGGATATGGGTATAAGCCTAAAAGATCGATGAAATTTGTAAAGGCTGTTTGTGGGAGATGATACACTTTGGATTTTTAGATTGGTTGGTAGGATTATGGTAAGTTGGAAATGCGCTGGCTATCAAAGCAACACCCAACATCCTTTCAAAATGATCCTTTCTTTCTGTATAACACCCACATTGGAATGTTATACAGGTCTAGTTAATAACTGGTTAAGTTTCAAGGAGCCTCTCCATGCCTGAATTCAAAATACTAGCGAATATAATTGCCTTTATGGAATCGAGTGGCTCCACATATAAGGTGGTTACGTTTTCAGTTGATCAAAAATTGGCAGATGAAATCAACTCAAAATACAAAACAACATATTCTGTTCAAGAACTTGAAAAAGCAGCAGATAAATGCGTAGCGCATGAATGGATTGAGCGCCGATCATTAGGCAGCAGTTATTCCTACTTGGGTATTACTCCAAAAGGGGTTGGTGCGGCCAGATCGAAAGCCAGGTCAGAAGAGCTTAAAGCATCGCGCAGTACACTGAAAAAAATTTCAGATTATATCGAAGATCACAAAGGATTGTTTGTCGTATTGGGATTCATGGTCGCGCTCGCCACCTTTGCTTCCAAATTTTTCGGGGTTAAGTAATGGAAAACAAGACGTTTCAAATTTCTTTAAAATGTTTGTTTTGTGACTGTGAGCTAAAAGGAAACACAGAAAAAGAATACGCGTCCGGCGACATGATCAAATGCCAAGAATGTGGCGAACAGAATGATTACGACGCGCTCATGGATGTTGCAATCGATGAAGGAAAGGAATCCGCCATCAAATATGCCAAAGATGAAATAGCGAAAATGTTGAAGAATACATTTAAGTAATCCATTCCTCTTAACCAAACTTAACCATAGGTTCAAGCGGACGGCGGGAACGTGCTTGAATTTCCAGGGCGAGGTTGGTGGCCGCCGCCGCTTACCCATAAGTTATACACAAAAATGGAAACCAACGAAAACAGTACAACCTTAAAACTCCTTGCCTTTGATTGTTTGCCGGATGCGAAAAAGGGGACAGATTTATTTTTGACGGGAAATTCAAGTTGTGATATATGGTTATCTATGCCAAGAAGCGCGCGAATAGTGATAAAGGGTTATCCGCACCATATAATCCAGAGAGGCCATAATCGGCAGACTGTATTCAGTCTGGATGAAGACTACCTTTTTTACATTGAAAATTTGCGGGAATGGAAAGAAAAATATGGATGCAAGGTGTACGCCTATTGTTTGATGACCAATCATGTCCACCTGATAGTCGATCCGGCTGAAGATGAAAGAAATCTTGCACAACTGATGAAACGGGTGGCGGGGCGGCAAACAAGATATGTGAACAAGCTTGAAAAGAGGACCGGTAGCCTCTGGGAAGGGCGTTACAAATCGAGCACGATCAGCACCAATGAGTATCTTTTAGCCTGTTGCCGATATATTGAATTAAATCCTGTTCGTGCAGAGATCGGA
>JAJYAX010000291.1 GCA_021779275.1 Deltaproteobacteria bacterium
GAAGAAGAATATATTCTTTTCTCCAAGGCGGCAGAGGCCGTGAAACGGCCTATCTCAAACCTTATCAATTATCTGGCGCTCCAGAAATTAGAAGAGGATCTTTTTGTTGATCAAATAGAAATGGATGAAATCCTCGGGAATATAAACTTGTTGGAATTGTTAAAAAAAGGCTCACTCGATGCAAAGGAGAGAAAAGGAGTCTTTGTAGATGTTTAAAATCTTTGAGACTGAAACATTTTTAACTTCGCTTGAGCAGGATTTTGGGGGACAAAAAGAAAAAATCAAATCGAAACTGCGGAATCACGTTTATAAGCAACTTAAAGACTCGCCATCTTTTGGACCCAACATCAAGAAATTACGAGACTGGAATCGTCCAACATGGAGATATCGGATCGGTTCTTACCGTTTCTTCTACGAAATCGATACCGAGAACAAAATTGTTTTGATGCTCTTAGCTGAACACAGAGGCAAGGCCTATTAAGAAGAAGTGAAAGAGAGGGGGGGAAATGCCACACAGGACGTCTCGGAACATTTTTTCGGGATTTGAAGATGGATGTAACAACTTGAATTAAGACTACTGAAGGAATTTTGCTATGACTGGCGGAGAGAACCGAAGAAGCACAAAAAGAGCACGACCAACATACAGCTTTCCAAGAAAGCAGATCTTCAAGGCTTAACGTGGCGTGCAGACCTCATTCTTTTTGTGGTGCCGGAATGTTCAGCCGCTCTTATTTCTGGGAGAAGTTCAGGGTGAAGATCAAGCAACTTCAGCAGCAGCAGAGTAGACTTCGCCGGTTGGCGGATACCACGCTCATACTCGGAAAAGGCATTAATTCCACCGCCGAAGAGGGATGCAGCTTCAGACTGCTTGAGGCCCAGGCGTTTGCGGATGGCTCGTACTTCCGCCACCTGGACAGCATCGATGCGCTTCATTGCCTCCGTTACTTCTTCGGAGAATCGTTGTGCATCGGCTGCACTGGTGAATTCACTTTCACCGCAATCCGGACAGTACCAGCCAGGCATGGATATGACAGTAATTGTTTCACCCTTGTAAACCATGCTTTGGTCCTTGGTGTCAGCCGCCATGTCCCGGCCGCCGCAGGAGCCACATTGTTTTGTTTTCATAGGTTATTTCTCCTTAAACTGAATCACTATCGAGCCATCTTGCAGGGTGACTTTGATGTATGCGATTTTGCCGTTCGGGCAAGAGGCGTGATAGACATCCTGCCACAAAGTGTGGTCGGTAATCGTCGTCATCGACTTATAGAACATCCCCCTGGCCAGAGTGAGGATGACGCCAACCGCTTCATCTCCGGAAAGCCCCATAGCCAGGCTGTTAAACAATGCCGTCCTTGTAAAGGACTGCTTACCAAGCTTGGCGACTATCGCCTTAACCTCGGTCAAATTGTAATGAGGGGTGCTTTTATGCATACCAGTAAAATAACGTTTTCCGTTAATTTTGTCAAGGTTGCAGAAGGAAACTTGGATAAGGATTTAAATTGAGTACAGAATTTAACAATATAATCAACGGGTTTGTCGATAAATACAGCTTACCTCGAAAGCAGGTCATAGGCGAGATTGAGAAGGTGTTTTCCTCAATGTTCTCACGGTGGTACAGGATGAACGTCATTGTCCTGTACAGCGACAGCAGCCTGGAGGCCTTCGGGTATTCAAAGACCGCCGGCTGTTATGCCCAGAGAGAGTTCGATCTGCAGAAAGCCAAGCCGAGAGGTTGGGAAACCATCAAGAGGATCATCGAGCGGAAGACATAGGGTAGATAAATGGATAGAAGGCACAAAAAAAGGGCTACGGAAAAACCGTAACCCCTTGATATTACTGGTCGGGATGAGAGGATTTGAACCTCCGGCCCCCTGAACCCCATTCAGGTGCGCTACCAGACTGCGCTACATCCCGTTTTGTGCAGCTTTCTTACCATGCGGGGCGCCGGCTGTCAACCTTGGTCTCAGCTTACCCGGATGATTTTAGCTACTTCTTCTCCCCAAGTATTTCCTGGACCCGGAGCAGTTCATCCTTGATCCTGCCCAAGCAGGTGAAGACATCCGGTTTCACGGGAGAGGGGGACTCCCGGGGGATCTCTTCACCGCTTGCCAGGAACCTGCGCGCCCCGGAGATGGTATATCCCCGGCCATGCAGCAAGGTCTTGATCTTGAGAATGATCTCGACATCCGCCCGCCGGTAGAGCCGCTGCTTGGAATTCGCCCGTTTGGGACGGATGGCCGCGAACTCGCTTTCCCAGTAGCGCAGGACATGCGGGGCGACGTCGGCAATCTTGCTTACTTCACCAATCTTAAAATAGAGTTTGTCTGGTATTTCCGAATGCATATCGGCAGCCTACTCCTTTTTGAGATGGGAAGAAAGACTATTCGTTCACCTGCTCGCGTAAAATTTTGCTCGGCTTGAAGCTTACCATCTGCCGTTTTTTTATCAAGATCGATTCTCCCGTCCGGGGGTTCCGGCCGTTTCTCGGATTCTTGTCCCTGAGCGAGAAGGTGCCGAAGTGCACGATCTTTATCGGTTCACCCTCCATCAGGGTGGTCTTCATAGTAGTAAAAAAGCTGTCAACGATCTCGGAACAGCTGCTGCGTGGATATCCGAGCTGGTCGGCCAGGGCCTCGGCAAGCTCTTTTCTGGTCAGGTTCTCTTGTTTCATATTATGCCTCACGGAAACTCCCTTCAAATCTGCTGGTCAGCATGGCCACGATCTTCTGATGGGACTTTTCCACATTTTTTTCGGTTAATGTCTTGCTGGCTGATCGATAAGTGATGGACAGGGCAACGCTCTTGTAGCCGTCACGAATCGGTTCACCGGTATATATATCAAAAATCTCACAATGTTCAATAAGCTTTTCCTGACTCCCCGCAACGGCTTCCAACAGCTCTCCAGACGATATGCGCAGGGGCAGGAGCAGAGCGATATCCCGTTTCACGGCAGGATAGACGGGCAGGGCCGAAAAGGCCTTCGGGGCAGCCGTAAGCGTAGCTAAGGCCTCGAAATCGAGATCGAAGTAGTAGACGTCATGCTTGATGCCGAAACGTTTCAGGACATCCTTTTTGATCTTGCCCAGCGTGCCCAGTACCTGGGCATCCCGGCAGAGGAGCAGGGACTGCCGGGGGTCGGAGAAATTCTCCTGCTGATCCGCGGACGGGATCCGGAAACTGAGCGGAGCGGGCAGGGATGGATCAAGCAGGCGCAGCCCGTCCAGCAGAGACTCCACCGAACCTTTGGTGTCGAAGATGTCCACCGGCTGGGCCTTGAAATAGAGCGGCGAGCCGCCGCCGTGCAGATTGCCCGAGAGCACGCCGGCAAGCCGGGTCCTTTCAATGGGCTGCTCGTTGCTGCCCGTCGGTGTAAAGACCTTGCCCACCTCGAAGAGTTTGACGGCGGTGGTCTGGAAACTGATATTTCGCTTTACATTTTCCAGCAGACCGCCAAGCAGCAGCGAGCGCATAACCCCCTGCTCCTCGCTCAGCGGATTGAGGAGCCGGACCACGCGGCGGCGGGGGTCGCCTTCCGCCAGCTCCAGTCTGTCCAGATGCTCTTCGGCGGTGAAGCTGTAGTTGATCGCCTCGGTAAAGCCGATGGCGGTCATGATCTGGCAGGCCTCCTGCCGGATCAGCCGGCCCTTGTCCTGTTCCGGATAGCTGAGTCCCACCTGGGGCAGCGAGGTTGGAATGCTGTTATAGCCGATCAGCCGGGCCACCTCTTCCACCAGGTCGGCCTCGCGTTCAATATCCACCCGGAAGGACGGCGGACTGACGCTGATGG
>JAJYAX010000292.1 GCA_021779275.1 Deltaproteobacteria bacterium
GCTTCTTTAATGTCTTTTTCATCAAGCTCAGCGAAGCCTTTATAGGTAAGAGACGTGATGATGGGTTTTTCGACAATCTTGAAGACAATAACCTTCCCCTTCGGGCTGTCTCTGACATCAAGCTGAACATCGTCGAAGTACCCCATCTCGTAAATTGATTTCAGGTCCTCCCGTAAGACGGCCGGATTATAAATATCCCCCGCCTTGCTTTTGATCTTGCGCAGAATGGCCCCTGCATCGATGTTTTTGTTGCCCTCGGGAGAAATGCTGGCGATGACGGAATCCCTGGCCGTATAGGCAACAATGTCCCGGACGATCCCTTTGAGCGCCTCCGGCAGATCTTTTACAGACTTTGCCTGTCTGGTATAATAAGTTGGGGCGTTTGCAGACAACGGGTCGAAGACCTTGACGTCAACGCTGATCTGATTGCCGAGAACGGTCAGGGTTCCGGCGGCAACGTTATTTGTTCCCGTCGTCTCCGAGATATGGCGCAGGTCTTTGGCGCCCGGCGGCCAGGCGCCGCCATAATTGACCATTTTTTCGGCCCCGGCCCTGTCCAGCATGGTCAGATTATAGGTCTTCAGCCCTTCCGCCAGGCCCGTATCGGCAGCCTTGGTGAGCTCGGCGACGTTCGTTTGGCTGTTGATTTTGAGAGGGAGAAAGGCGGTATTCTGTTCAGCGGCCTTTGCCTGGGCGGCCAAAAAGGGAATCTGGAGAAAAAGAAGAAGCAGAAGTATCTTGCGTGGAAAGAGACCGTGCCGTTGAGAAGTATCTGATGATCGTTCTTTTGTTAAGCCCATATGTTATCCCTACCTGGTAATAATTGAAAGAAAAATTGCCGAAAGTACATCCCGTGAAAAAATTAACTTTGAGGACTCAAAAATAAACCGTACAGTATGGCTGCTTACCTGTAAACCCTGAAGGGGCAAGCCGTTTTTTAATGACGAGCAAAGCAATGGGTCCACGGCAGTTATCATCTCATTGTGCAACAATTTTTACAGACTCCATGATCATCCCCCCGGGCAGACCCTTGCAAGACGGACTTGCCGGGACTGAAAATAAAATCCTGCCCATTATGCCATGTTTGCGAAAAAATGCAAAGAACACAAACGAAAGTGAGATAAAAAGATCCGTGAGACGAATATGTTCCTTCATCTCTTCCCTCCGGGGAGGCTGAAACAATGGGCTTCAGGTATTGGCTCCACGTCGTGCTCGATCTTCTTTTCCCCTCGACCTGTGCAGCATGCCGGATGCCGGTGTCCGGCTCCCTCTGTCTCTGTGCCGGGTGCATGGCGGACGTCCGGTATCTGCATTCGCCTCTGTGCGTCAGATGCGGCGCCCTGTTTGCCGCCGGAAACGGAGGCGATCATATCTGCGGCGCTTGTCTGCGCCGGCCTCCTCCCTTTGTTCTGGCGCGGGCGGTAGTCCTGTATGCTCCTCCGGTGAGTACGCTTCTGCAGAGGCTGAAGTACGGAGGCGACAGGACGGTCTTGTCCACCCTCACCCACTTGGCGGTCCCGTTCGACCTCACCCCCTTCGCCTCCTGCGACCTGATCATTCCGGTTCCTCTGCACCGGAAGCGATTACGGGAAAGGGGCCTGAACCAGTCACTTCTCCTGGCCCATGGGTTTTTTTCGCAGGACGCCCAGGTCATACGTCCGGATATCCTCGTTAGAACCAGAGACACGGCGCCGCAAACACGCCTCGGCGGCAAAGAGAGAAGAAAAAACCTCCGGTCGGCCTTTGCCGTAACCCGGAGGGCTGATATCTGCGGAAGGTCTGTATGCCTCGTTGATGATGTCCTCACGACCGGGGCGACCGTCATTGAATGCGCCGGCGCCCTCATGCGGGCAGGGGCCGGGGAGATCAAGGTCCTGACCATGGCCCGGGCGGTGGAGAGTATGATTGTCGGCCCGGCTGGCAAAGAGACGGGTCGCGGTTAGAAAAATATTTTTATTTGATCAAAATTTCATGAAACCCTTGAATCCTTTGATTGCACGATGTTCCCGGACGATCAATAATGAAAAATTCAGAAAAATTCAGATAATGGTAGTAATACAGAGATAAATTGAATTACACAACAAGATTAAATTGTTGATAACCTTCCTGTTGTATTCGTAACAAGCTGAAATTTTACAGCAAAAGAACGCTTTTTGTTAGGGCAATGGAATTAAGGCCTCCCGAAGGCAGGCAGTGGAAAGCCGGGCTGCATCTGTATCCGCGACTGTTGGCAAAATTAAAAGGGAAATCCCGAAAAATTTCTCCAAATCGTCTTTGACGGAAAAAGGAAAATGAGGTTTACCATCCGGCATGCCTAGGCGAAGAACATTTCCAGCCGGTTCATGCAGGAGATGGTTCCCTGGAGCGTGTCTTCCCGCGTGCAGGAGAGGCATTTCTTTTGTTTTTCATTATTTCATTGAGATATCTGTAGAGAGTACTGGTTTTGGATCGGTGTTCCATCTTTATTCTGGAGAGAATCGATGGTTTGGGATAAAACAAAGGAGATTCTGCAGGAAGAGCTGAGCGACTCTGTGTTCAATCTCTGGATCGAGCCGCTGGCCTGTGTACAGGTTCAGGACGACAGAATCAGGCTGGCCTGCCCTGATCGTTTTTTCAGTGCCTATATCGCACAGAATTATCTGCATATCATTCAGGAAAAGATCAACGAAGCCGACGCGCGGCCAAGAAAGGTGATTCTCTGTGAGAGCAAGTACCAGCCTCTTCCCGCCCCGAGAGGAGAGCAGCTGCGGCTGCCTCATCTGCCTGCGGGACGGTCATGCGTGCGCTCGCTGCATCCTCGTTATACCTTTGATGAATTCATGGTGGGGGAGAGCAACATCCTGGCCCAGTCGGCCTGCAGGTCGATGTCCGTCTGTGACGACTCCATAGGGCCTTGTCTCTATATCAACAGTTCCACCGGTCTGGGGAAGAGCCATCTGACCCAGGCTGTCGCGCATCTGATTTTGACCGAATCACCCATGACGCGTCTGCATTATGTTACGGCGCAGCAGTTTTCCTCGGAGATGGTTCGTGACATCAAGGCGAACACCATGGACGGATTCAAGAGGAAGTACCATGAAGACTGCGACATTCTGCTGGTTGAGGATGTCCACTCGCTGACCGGAAAAAAGAAGACCCAGGAGGAGCTGAATGAAATCCTCGATTCCCTGATCAAATCGGGAAAGAGGATTATCCTTACGGCCAACAGGACTCCCCGTGATCTGGAGGGTATCGATGGAGAGTTCCGTTCCCGGATGGCCTCGGGGCTCGTCACCACCATCCAGGCCCCCGACCTGGCAACCCGGCAGAGGATAGTCCGGAACAAGCTGCACTACCACCAACTGCAGCTGCCGGAGGATTTTGTCATCTATCTCGCCCAACACATCAAAGGAGATGTGCGGCAGCTTGAGTCCGCCATCATCGCCATCCGGGCCAAGGCAAAGCTCATGGCCCGCACGGTGGATATGGAGCTGGTGCGGGAGGTGGTGCGCACAGTGGTAGGCGTGCCGAAGGTATTGACCGCCGGGACGGTCAGCGAGTTTGTCGGCAGCCAGTTCCGGGTAAGTGTCCAGGACATGCAGTCCCGTTCCAGGAGAAAGGCCCTGACCTTTCCCCGGCAGGTGGCGATGTATCTGTGCCGGAAGCACACCCAGGAGTCGCTGGCCGACATCGGCCGCGCCTTTAACCGGGATCACTCCACCGTCCTGCATTCCATCAAGGTCGTGGCCGGGCTTGCCATCCGGAATACCTCCATCGACGAGCAGGTGCGATTGCTCAG
>JAJYAX010000293.1 GCA_021779275.1 Deltaproteobacteria bacterium
TTCCGATCTTCTCCTCGGAAGAGGAACGGCAGTGAACACATTTCAGGTTGCAGCGTCTGGTGATCTCCCAGGCTATCCATTTCGGTTCAAATTCCATCATCTATGCACTCCGGTATCGTAAGAATCACACTCTCCCCGCAAACTATAAACCATAATCCATAACCCCTTTGGAATCAATTGCTCATCTTCCCATAAAAGCATCGGTCCACGCTTGAATCAAGCGTTAAAAAAGAAAAGAGAGGTGAAAAAGGGATGCCCGGAAGCCCTTCTTCCGGGCAGGAATGACGGATCAGGCAATGGCTTTAGGCAGGCAGATATCCGCTTCGTCCGCCGCAACCCTGCCGCAGGTCTGGCAGGAGAACTTCATCGCGGCAAGTTTGCCTTTACAGACATGGTTGATGCTGACATCGTCCGCCCCGCAGAAGGAGCAGGAAATTTTTTCAGTGGTCGGGTTACACAAATGACCGGGATCATCGGCTACAGCGCCGCAACTTTTACATGTATATGCCATTTGTACTCTCCATTAAAGGTATGTTAAGGACTTTTGTCGCAACAGGCGACACGCCAGATTTATTCTCCCCGGGTCTCTCTATGCGTTATCAGGAAGGATTATTCACCACCTCGGGTTACCAGATGCGAATCGGCCTTCGACCGGGGTAATCGTTCCCTTAAAACTAAGGAGAATAAGAACCATTGTCAATAGCAGGCGGCCTTTTCCCATCAAACCGGATGCGTTGCGCCATCGGCCGGCTCAGCTGAAAATGAATTTATCGGGGCGCAGGTATAAATGTAACTATTTTATTGCGATAAGAAAAAGGATTGGGTAAAATTGTCCGGGGTTGAGTAAGGTTGGATTGAACGTTATTTTTTCTTATTACTCTTCTACTCTGTATCTTGCATTTTACGATGTCGCTTACGTCGTTGCTGATCAACGCTGAAAGAAAAACGTATGCGGAACGGCAGACGGCTCCGTTGCCAGTCTGTTATTTGATAGGATGAGATGGGGCTATTCCCGGCGGACGGTCCCATGCGGTTTCACCACTCTTAAAAAACCGATGGTCGGGGCTTCGGTTCGCGAACTCTTTTTTAGGCGTGGTAATTCCGGTCCGGACAACTACCGGACTGTTAACCGGGTTATGCAGAAATGATCCGGGTATTTTAAAAACGGTTCTCTAGGGACCATGTGCAAAGGAGTAGTAGAAATGGCAGAAGGAACGGTTAAATGGTTTAATGATTCTAAGGGCTTTGGATTTATTGAGCAGGATGGAGGGAAGGATGTGTTCGTCCATTACTCCGCTATTCAGGGTGACGGGTTCAAATCATTAAAGGAAGGGGAAAGGGTTCGCTTTGAGGTTGTCGACGGCGCCAAAGGACCGGCTGCGGAGAAAGTTGTCAAAATTTAATTTCTGACGAATCACACGACTCCATCAACCGGGAGTCCGGCTGTTCACGTCATTTGAACCCCCTGCTGACCCACGCCGGTTTAGCAGGGGTTTATATTTTCAGAGGGAGAGCGACTATTTTGTATAGCCGCTTTTTTTGTTTGGGCGTAACTGAACAGAGCGTTAAGTAAGGAGAATTCCCACGTGAAGAAATGGGGTATTGAGGATGCCGCCGAGCTGTACGGCATCAATCATTGGGGTGCGGACTATTTCACCATCAGCGATGGCGGTGATGTGGTTGTGACCCCTTTTGGGCGGACAAACGGGCCGGGGATAAGCCTGTATACCATCGCTCGGGAGGTCGAAGAGCGCGGGATGTCCATGCCTGTCCTGCTGCGGGTGGAAAATATCCTCGGCTCCCAGATCAAACTCCTGCACGAGACCTTCCGGAAGGTGATCAGGGAGACCTCCTATACCGGTGAGTACAAAGGGGTCTACCCCATCAAGGTGAACCAGCAGGAGCAGGTCATCGAGGCTATCTCGGAGTTCGGCCGGGAGTACAATCACGGGCTTGAGGCCGGCAGCAAATCAGAGCTCATTGCCGCAATCTCCATGCTGAACAACAGAAACGCCTGTCTGATCTGCAACGGCTATAAAGATGAGGAATTTATCGACCTGGGACTCTATGCGATCAAGATGGGCTTCCAGTGCTTTTTCGTGGTCGAGGTGCCGGGCGAGATCGACCTGATTATCGAGAGGGCGAAATATCTGGGTGTAAAACCCCATCTCGGGCTGCGCATCAAGCTGTCGACCCAGGCGGAGGGGCATTGGACGGAATCGGGAGGGGACTCCAGCGTCTTCGGCCTCAACATGAGCCATGTGGTCGATGTCCTGGACCGGTTGAAAGAAGAGGAAATGCTGGACTGCCTGCAGCTGCTCCACTATCATATCGGCTCCCAGATCCCCAATATCCGGGATATCCGCGCCGGCGCCATGGAGGCCTGCCGGATCTATGAAGAGCTGGTGAATGAAGGGGCCAATATGTCCTTCATGGACTTCGGCGGCGGTCTGGCCGTCGACTATGACGGCTCCCAGACCAATTACTCTTCCAGCCGCAACTATACCATCGAAGAGTATTGTTACGATATCGTCGAGTCGATCATAACGGTACTTGGAAAAAACAAGATCGCACATCCGACCATCATCACCGAATCGGGGCGGGCCATCGTCGCCTACTATTCGGTCCTGTTGTTCAATGTCCTGGATGTGTCCTCCCATGTCCCTCCGCCGATTCCAAGTGATATCCCTCCGTCCACCAACGGTCTGGTCGAAAACCTGCTCAGCACCTACCAAATGGTCTCGCCCAAGGATATCCAGGAATGCTGCAACGATGCGCTCTTTTACCGGAACCAGGCCCGCCAGCTGTTCAAACACGGGCAGATCAATATCCGTGAACGGGCGCTGGCCGAGAATCTGGTCCGGCACATCCTGATCAAAATCTCGGAAGTCGGGGCGAAGCTGGACCATATCCCCAAGGACGTCTCAGAGATTAACAAGCTGTTGTACGATGTTTATTATGGGAATTTCAGTCTGTTCCAGTCCCTGCCCGACGTCTGGGCCATTGATCAGATCTTTCCGATAATGCCTCTCCATCGCCTCAAAGAGAGACCGACGCATCCGGCGATCATCTCCGACATCACCTGCGACTGCGATGGCAAGATCGACTCCTTTCCCGATTATTCCCACGAGAAAAAGACCCTGATGCTGCATGATCTGAAGGATGATGAAGAATATTATATGGGAGTCTTTCTGGTCGGGGCCTACCAGGAGACCCTGGGCGATCTGCATAACCTCTTCGGGGATACCAACGTGGTCTCGATCCATGCCCAGGAGGATGGCTCCTATCAGTTTATCCGGGAACTGGAGGGGGATTCGGTCTCCGATGTCCTCGCCTATGTGGAGTATGACGTCCGTTCCATCAAGAACAAGATCAAGCTGATGGCCGAGGAATCCATCCAGAAGGGCTTCATCACCGCGAAAGAACGTAAATCCATCCTGCACGGCTTTGACGAAGGGCTGCGCGGCTATACCTATTTTGAAAAAGAGTAAGGCCTGCCGCACGACGGCGCCAGGGTTTGAATGGGGAGGAAGAACATGTCACGACTTATAATTATCGGTGCGGGCGGTGTCGGCAACGTCGTCGTCAAAAAATGCGCCCAACACCCGGAGATCTTCACAGAAATCTGCCTGGCCAGCCGGACCAAGGAAAAATGCGATGCCATCGCCGCCGCTATTCAACAGCAATATGGCATAACCATCAAAACGGCCCGGGTGGACGCGGATCAGGTCCCGGAACTGGTGACCCTGATCAACAAATTCAAACCGGATCTGGTTG
>JAJYAX010000294.1 GCA_021779275.1 Deltaproteobacteria bacterium
GAATATTATGATTATCCCGCAGCCCTGCCGACCGTGGAGTTCTCCTCCATCAAACTCGATCTCTACCGCCGCGATTTCACGATCAACGCCATGGCCATCCAGCTTAACCCCGCCAGCTACGGCACCCTGAATGATTTTTTCAACTGTCAGAATGACCTGAAACATCGGGAAATCAAGGTCCTCCATAACCTCAGCTTTGTCGAAGATCCGACCCGTATCTTCCGGGCTATCCGCCTGGAAAAACGGATGGATTTCCAGATCGTCGAGCATACCCGGCGCCTGATCAGAAATGCGGTCAAGATGGACCTTTTCGGCAAGAATAATGACCCGCGCTTTCTGACGGAACTGCAGATCATCCTCTCAGAGGAAAACCCGCTGCCGGCAATCCAGCGCCTGGCGGAATTCGACCTCTTCCGGTTTCTCTGGCCGGACCTCAAACCGCACCTGAAAATCGACAGGCGTTTCATGCATATCCTGACCCAGGCCTACCGGGCACTGTCCTGGTACCGTCTCCTCTATCTTCAGGGTCACTGTGAGTCCTGGATGGTTTACCTGCTGGCAATTATGGGGAGATCAACCACCGCAGAGCTGCAGGCCTTCTGCAGGCGTTTTCACATAACGGAGAAGGTGACGGAGACCCTGCTGGATCAGAAAGAAACCGCCGAAAAAATCGCCAACCTGATGGCGCGGCGCCGGATGATGCTCAAGAGTGAGATCTTCCGGCTCCTGAACAACCTGGACAATGAAGGGCTGCTGTATCTGATGGCCATAGCCAGGAAAAACGATATCAAAAAGGCCGTCTCCCTCTATGTCACGACCCTGCGTCAGGTCCGGCCGCAACTGACCGGCCGGAAGCTTACGGAAATGGGATATATACCGGGACCGGCCTTCACCACCATGCTCAACGACCTGCTCGATGCCCGCCTGGACGGCATTGTCCGGAACACGGCCGAAGAAGCGGCCTATATCAGGAAAAACTACCCCCTGTGATTCCTTGCCTTCTCCTCATGCGGTGCTTATTTTAACCGCTCCGGTAAGATGTCTTCCCGCCGGAAGAACCATAAAATCATACTTAACATACGGAACGTGAATGAACGGTATCGATATCCCCGGGCTTATTCTTCTGGCCCCTCCGCTTCTTTTTGCCCTGACCATCCATGAGTTCGCCCATGGCTATGTCGCCTACTTCTTCGGAGATCCGACCGCCAAGGCCCTGGGCCGCCTGACATTGAACCCCTTGAAGCATCTGGATCCCATCGGCACCATCGCCTTTTTCTTTATCCGATTCGGCTGGGCCAAGCCCGTCCCGGTCAACCCCAACTATTTCAAAAATCCGCGCCAGGACATGCTCTGGGTGGCCCTCGCCGGTCCAGCAACCAACCTGGCAATGGCCGTGATCAGCGCCATCCTCGCTAAATTTATCATCCTGACGGCCTCCAATGTCCCTCTCAACAGTGCAGCCATTGCCATCCTGTACCCGATGGCAAAAATGCTGGTGGCCAGTGTCTGGATAAACCTTGTCCTCTGTATATTCAATTTCCTGCCCATCCCTCCTCTGGACGGCAGCCGCATCCTGACCGGACTGCTGCCCGAACATCTCGCCCGGCCCTATGCATCCCTGGAACGATATGGTTTTATTATCCTCATTCTCTTGATGCTTACCAACACCATCTCACGCCTGATCATGCCGATTATCGTCTTTGCCAATAACCTGCTGCTCTCGTAGAGAACGGAGGAGAGGCACCTTTTCGGTCCGGTCTGTTGACATTGTTATCCCTTCGCGTATATGGTTAGAAAGGACATTTTGAGATAATTCATTTCATCGTTTTCAGATCTCGGTCACTGCGTCCGTCTCCATCGGGACAGGAAACGAACCAGGACACAACTCCAAGAGGAGAGGGGGGGGAAGTTATGCCAATCGATCCAAGATTAGTAGGTTTCTGGAATCATGTCAGCGTCACGGACGGAACCTCATTTGAGATCACACCGGCCGGAAAATACTTCGTCCACGATAATCCGTTTCCCTATGAGATCAGCCGGGACGGGACAAAACTTATCATGCATACCTCCGGCGAAAACGTAGTCTACAAAAGGACAGGGGATCCCGCGACCTCCCTGACTGGGGCATGGTCTCATGCCTATGCCGAGTATGGAGAAACAGAGACCTTTATTTTCAACGAAGACGGCAGCTACGTGAACTCCTGGGACGATACGGACTATTCGATCGGTTTTTTTATCGATCATAATGAAAAGCTCCAGATCATCGAATACCGGGGCACGGTTTCCACCGACGGAACACGCTACCGCCACGAGGCGGCCCCCAACGATATCTACGAATACCGGTTTGAATTTGTCGAAGAAAATTCTTTCAATCTTCATGATATCGACACCGGTCAACTGGAATCGGTCTACCATAAAAAGAGCACCTGACCTGAAGAAGCCCTCTGTTTACTGCGATACACCCATTCACCCCTCTCAGGGGTCTTGCGACGGGAAAGATGGAAAAAGGCTATCACTGTTCCCTGACCTGTTGAATAAAATCGCGCCGGATGGTACAAAGTGTGCTTACGGAATCCCTAATTATCGCAAATTTAAAACAAATTATTTTCTAAAGATGGGTTTTGCCGACATCTTTGAGAGAACCAAAATTGACAGAAAAAACGCTCTCTTTCACCACCGCTCAGGATCGGCCAACCGGGCGAGGCACCGCTCCGCATCAATGGAACAATCCAAAAATAAAAGTTAAATTCATGAGCAGAGGGCTTCCGAGAGGCGCATCTCCCGCCGGCTTTCTCCGGCAGTTTCCCGGGTCCTTGCCCCAGTGGGGAAATTGTCTCTTTGATTTCGATGTGGATTGCGCCGACTATGACTGGCTGGTCGTTTACCACGACCTTCCGCGAGGTGACGGCATCCTTACCCGGGAAAGGCTTCGCTGCCCCCGCGAACGGACAATGCTGATCACCGGAGAGCCGTCATCGATTACGGTTTTCGGCAGGGACTATTTGCGGCAATTCGGCTGCATCCTCACCTTCCAGGAACCCTGGGCGATGAAGCATCCCAATGTGATGTACAATCACCCTGGACTGATGTGGTATTACGGCCTCCCTTTTGGTGAAGGGGAGTATGTCACCTGGGACCAGATGGCGGCCGCCTTTCCGCCCAAAAAGACAAGGGTCATCTCAACGGTTTGCTCTGAAAGAACAGGTCGCGGAACTCTCCATTCAGCCAGGGTTGATTTTACCCGGCAACTCAAGAGTGACATCCCTGGGCTGGACATCTTCGGTCACGGGGTGAAGAGCATGGTCGACAAGGCGGAGGCCCTCGATCCCTACATGTTTCATATCGCTGTGGAAAACCACGTCTACGCACATCATATAACCGAGAAACTCCCCGACGCCTTTCTCGGCCACACCTTGCCCTTTTATCATGGAGCTCCAAATGCTGCCGACTATTTCCCCACGGAAAGCTTTATTCCCATTGATATCAACAATTACGAACAAGCACGAGACATTATAAAAAGCCATCTCGCCAATAACGAATATGCAGATCGCCTCCCCTATATCATCGAGGCCAGGCGCCGGGTATTGGATGAAGAAAACCTGTTTGCCATCCTAGACAGGAAGATAGGCGAGCAGGAAGGAAAAATCACCACCGAGACCGGGGGACAGGCCATTCACAAACGTCAGTCATTACGGGTAATAAACCCACTGGCCGGGATTCGTGGTCTCACCGAAAAGGTGCTGACCAAGCTCTATCACCGGATGGC
>JAJYAX010000295.1 GCA_021779275.1 Deltaproteobacteria bacterium
TCTTTCATAATTTATACAGTTAAATCGTCATTTTTGACGAAAAATACGTATTTTCTACTTTTATATCGTCATATTTTACGATATAATCCATCCAATCAAGGGAGGTTTCCTGATGAAGATTGAAGGATTATTGACGGACGAGGCAATCCTGGCCGAGTTGGGCGGCCGCCTGGCGCAGCGTCGGCTGGAACTGCAGCTTACACAAGAGGTGCTGGCGGAACAGGCGGGCGTGTCGAAACGGACGGTCGAGCGTATCGAGGCCGGGGCCACGGCGCAAATGTCGACCTTGATCCGGCTTCTGCGGGCATTGGCACTCCTGGATCGGTTGGAAACACTGGCGCCTGAGACCGGACCGCGTCCGATGGACCTGGTCAGGCTGAAAGGCAAGGCACGGAAGCGCGCCAGCGGCAGGAGGAAGCCTGCGGATGAGGAGCCATGGCATTGGGGTGACGAAACGTGAGCACAACGGCAAAGGTAAACCTATGGGGACGCATGATCGGCGCGGTGTCGCTGGAGGATAAAACCGCAACCGCGACCTTTGAATATGACAGGGCCTTCATCAGGAGCGGTATCGAGGTGGCCCCGCTGATGATGCCGCTCTCCAGCCGGCTCTACTCCTTCCCGGCGCTGCATCCGGAAACCTTCCACGGTCTTCCGGGACTTTTGGCGGATTCTCTGCCGGACCGGTTCGGCAATGTGTTGATCGATGCCTGGCTTGCCCGGTCCGGACGCCCGCCGGAATCGTTTAATCCGGTGGAGCGCCTCTGTTATACGGGTTCGCGCGGCATGGGTGCGCTGGAGTATCAGCCGGCAACCCGATTGGCCGCACCCGGCGCCTCTCGTATTGAAGTCGACAGGCTGGTAGCGCTCGCTTCAGAGGTTTTGACACATCGTAATAACCTGCAGGGGTGGTTGCAGGAGGAAGGCAAAGAAACGGCTCTGCGGGATATTCTGCGGGTCGGTACCTCCGCGGGCGGGGCGCGGGCCAAGGCGGTGATCGCCTGGAATCCGCAAACCAACGAGGTCCGGTCAGGGCAGGTGAAGGCGGGCAGCGGGTTTGAATACTGGCTGATAAAATTCGACGGAGTCAGCGGCAACAAGGATAAGGAACGGGCGGACCTAAAGGGATACGGGGCGATTGAGCATGCCTATTACAGGATGGCGGTAGACGCGGGAATCGCCATGAGTCCGTGCCGCCTGTTCGAGGAGAACGGCCGCCGCCATTTCATGACAAAGCGGTTCGACCGCCTGGATGGTGGAGGGAAGCTGCACATGCAGTCGCTTTGCGGCCTGGCGCATTATGATTTCAACCAGGCAGGGGCATACGGCTACGAGCAGGCGTTGCAGGTAATCCGCCAGCTGGGGTTGCCCATGGCTACCGTCGAGGAGCAGTTTCGGCGGATGGTCTTCAATATCGTCGCCCGCAACCAGGATGATCACGTAAAGAACATTGCCTTTCTGATGGACCGCTCGGGAAACTGGTCACTCTCACCCGCATTCGACATGACCTACAGCTATCAACCGGGCGGGAAATGGACATCGAGCCATCAAATGACGATGAATGGCAAGCGGAGCGGATTTGCTCTGGAGGATTTCAGAGCGTGTGCCAACAGCGCGTCGATGAAGCGCGGGCGCGCGGAAACGATCATTGGCGAAGTGAGGGATATTGTCATGCGCTGGCGGGACTACGCGGATGAGTTGCACGTCAATCCGGAGCTGCGGGACAAGATACACGCCGCCCTGAGACTGGAGTCCTTTGCATGAAACCGACCGTAGGGCCTGGTCATGCCTCTTTTTCCCGCTGCATCACCGGATGCGCCCGAAGTCCCAATTTGTCTGGCCCTACGACCTCCGTGAAAAGAAAAAAACAGATTGTTTTGACATGACCTATTATGTTGATTATTCTAGCTATAATAATCCATAGAGCAAGGGCACGATAGGAGAACCATTCAGATGCCCCTTGATCACATCCCTGCCCCAGACGAAGATGAGAGAAGTCGGGCGGGCTATACTCGATATCTGAAAAAGAATCCCTTCGGGATCTCATCAACATCAAAGGAAGATCATGCAGATACCTCCAATTTTATATCGCCTCGCCATAGCCTGCTGGATAGGCGGGGCTTGCCTCTTCACCTTTGTCCTGACCCCCATCATCTTTAAATCCTTCAATCGAGATATGGCCGGGGGGATTGTCGGCGCCCTCTTCCCCGGGTATTTCAAATGGGGGTTGATCTGGGGAGCGATTGCCCTTGCCGCTATTTTGATGTCACCAACCGTCAAACACCGGACCATCGCCGCCGTCATCATCGCCGGCATGCTTGCCCTCACCCTGGTCCAGGCCATTGTGATCGAACCCAGGGCCGCCGCACTGAAAAGAGAAATAGCCTCCTTTGAAACCACCTCAAAAGACGATCCTCAACGGGTCCGGTTCAGAAAACTGCATGGGGTGTCGGCAGTGAGTAACCTGGCGGTTATCGGTGGCGGTATCGTTTTGATTGTCCTTCTGTAGAACAATGAGTGACGTATGCAGGATCTGAAAGACATGAGGGCGCAGCGGGTCGCCCATAGCTGTGAAGGGAAGCTGCATCTCTGCCGGTGCTGCGCCCTGGACCTGATGACCCAAGGCCCAACCGAGGCCGCTGCACGCCGGAATCTGACCGAGGCCGTAGAGCTGTTTCATGCAAGCTGCGCCGAGCTGGGCTCGCGCGACGAGATCTTCCGGGAACTGGGCTTTCGCGACACAGCCGCCGGCATAACACCCCCGGCCCGCTGTTACAGCCACTGCTGCCCCTGCCTGCCGGAGGAGGACTGAGCCATGGCGCGAATTACCCCCATGTCCTGGCAGGATCTGGTGCGCGTGTTTGAGCGGGCCGGTTTTCATCTGCAGCGCATGCAGGGAGACCATATGGCTTATACCAAAGCCGGGGTCCGGAGGCCGGTCATCATTCCGCGGTATCGCGAAATCAGTGTCAGCCTGATTGAATCGAATCTGCGGACCGCAGATATTTCCCGCGAACAGTTCCTCCAGTTGGCGGGATAATTTAACCTGATAGAGTAAACCCATGACCAGAATCGGCATAATTTCAGATACGCACGATGTACTGCGACCTGAAGCGGTCAAGGCGCTTGAAGGATCGGAGATCATTATTCATGCAGGCGATATCGGCGGCCCTGAAATTCTTGACAGGCTGAAAATCCTTGCTCCCGTCTATGCCGTACGAGGAAACATGGACGGATCGCCAGGGGGAGATTCTCTTCCGGCTACCGATATTATTGAAATTTCCGGAAAATTACTTTATGTGCTGCACAATATAGCTGAAATTGACCTGGATCCTGTTGCCGCAGGCCTTGCTGTCGTAATATCAGGTCATTCCCATAGACCACATATTGCACACAAAAACGGAGTCCTCTTTATAAACCCCGGCAGCGCCGGACCGCGCCGTTTTTCCCTGCCGGTTACCGTCGCCAGCCTCAAAATAGTCGGCGACAGTATCAATTGCGACATAATCGAGCTCCGTGTCTGATACTTGCTCTTGGGCAGCGGACAAACGGGTAATGTTCACGGCGGTCGTTGGCGCAGGACCATTTACCGGCTATCACGTTATAATGGGATAACATATTGTTACGGAGGGAAATGAGATGAAACTGGATTGGGCGTATCTGCGTAAGGGCTGAGTTTCCTGCACTAATGCACGGGCTGCATTGGTCGAGAAGCAAGCGGCGATTGCCGTCGTGGAGGATGCCAAAAAGCACTCCTAT
>JAJYAX010000296.1 GCA_021779275.1 Deltaproteobacteria bacterium
GACATAGTCCTCCATTGTCCCCATGGCATGATGACAGAGACTGGTGTGCACATGATTATCACACAGGAAATCAACAGGCGGGTGCGCTTGGGTCATGGCCGGAAAAACACACTGCCGGGCAGCCCAAGAAGCCGGTCAGGGAAAAGACCGGCTACATGAGGGCGGAACGGGATGCTGCGGTACTCACGCATTTCCCCGGGGGAAAAAATGAAGGATACCGTCGATATCGGAGGTGTCACAGTAATGCCCCATCTCCAATTCAAGATCAATATATTCTTCCATTCCATCGATTCGGAGGGACAGGGCAGGCCCGTTGGGAAGATGATAGATAATGGTGTTGACGCTGGATAAATCAATAGGTGGTGCAAATAATTTCATGCGACATGCCTTTTTCGAGAAACAGAAACAACAGAACACATACCGAAAACTCATTAACTTCAAAAAACATATACGGTTTTTGCAGGGAAACTGCAAGCTATATCATCAGCGTTTGGTATTATACTCTTTGGTAGGAGTTCGTCCATCCGGTAATGGATGCGGTCTTGATAAAGAGGCTCTCCTCAATGAGGTTCATGGTTCGAAATGGGTTTGACACGTGGAGGGTATATGTTTAGTATATAAAATTCTGCGGTTCAGTTGTCCCGTGCTTGAAACCGTTAAAACCGATGGAATGTTGTAAATCATATTCAATATCAGGTGAAGTAATGAGTGAAAACGAGATGTCTGTCAAAGAAAAAACACTTTTTGGCCAGGAAAGAAACCCCTCTAATATTCTACCCAAAAAGTTAACCCTGGACAGCCGGTTGAAATTCCGCTGCCATCCCGGCGTGGCCTGTTTCACTGCCTGTTGCGGTGGAATTAAAATAATTCTGACCCCCTACGATATCCTTCAACTCACCAGACGGCTTGGGCTGCCGGCTCATGAATTTCTGCATACGTATACCCATCCGACCTATCTGGAAAAAACGGATATGCCGGGGGTTATGATAAAATTGAACGAAGACGATAAAAAATGTCCCTTCGTTACCCCTGCCGGTTGCACTATCTACACGGACAGGCCCACCGCCTGCAGGTATTATCCGGTCGGTATGGCTGATTTTCACGAGGGCGGCAATAGAGACAGTGAAGAGGTGGGCGCGGTGGAGGAGGACAAGTTCTTCTTTATCGTCAAGGAGGACCACTGCAAGGGATTCCTGGAAGACAAGGAGTGGACCATCCGGGAATGGCGTGCGGATCAGGGTGTGGACGTCCGGGATGAAATGAATAAAGAGTGGCTGCGGCTGGTCATGCGGCGGAAATCCTTCGGCCAGCAGGCAACCCTGTCCGACCAGGCCAAGCGCATGTTTTTCATGGCCTCGACGGATCTGGCTCACTTCAGGAGGTTTATCTTCGAGAGTTCTTTTCTTGACACCTATGAGATTGATCAGGAAACAATCGACAAGATCAGGGAAGATGATGTGGAGCTGATGCTGTTCTCCTTCAAATATCTTGCGGCCACCCTGTTCGGTGCTCAAGGGTTCAAGATCAAGGAAGAGAAGATTAAGGCCAAGATCAAAGAGATCAAGGCCCGGCAGGACGAATCCGTCGAGAAGTCCGTTCAGGAATATGAAGAACTCATGGCGGAAAACGAACGGCAGAAAAAAGACAAGAAAAAATAGGCCTGAAGAGGTTTTGTTGTATTTCAGAGAGGAAAACGGGCAATGAAAAGGGCCGTGGGGATGTCTCCCCACGGCCCTTTTTTATTTGCTTCCCCCTGCCAGAGATGAAACGCAGGGGGAAGAGCCTTTACTCCTTATCCGGCTCCAGAGCCTGGGCGCGCCCCTTCAGGAACTTCCAGGATTTGAGGACATCCTTCTGGGAGAGGGCCATCAGCTCATCGGCATGCTCCGGGTTGACCCGTTTCAGCGTGCGATAACGGTTCTCACCCAGGGCATAGTCATCAAAGGAGATGGTGGGCTCCTTGGAGTCGATGATCAGTGGGTTCTTGCCCTGATCCTCCAGCTCGGGATTGTAGCGGTACAACGGCCAGTGGCCGCAGTTAACGGCCTTTTTCTGCTGCTCGAAGCCGTTTTCCATATTGATGCCATGGTTGATGCAGTGGGCGTAGGCGATGATCAGGGAGGGCCCGTCATAGGCCTCGGCCTCGGTGATGGCCTTGATGGTCTGGGCGGGATTGGCGCCCAGGGCGATCTTGGCCACGTAGACGTTGCCATAGGTGGCAAAGATCATACCCATGTCCTTCTTCGGCATCTTCTTGCCGCCGGCGGCGAACTGGGCCGTGGCTGCGCGAGGGGTGGATTTGGACATCTGACCGCCGGTATTGGAATAGACCTCGGTGTCGAGGACCATGACGTTGATGTTCTGGCCGGAGGCGAGAACATGATCAAGTCCGCCGTAACCGATGTCGTAGGCCCAGCCGTCGCCACCCAGGATCCAGACGGATTTTTTCACCAGATAATCGGCCACATGAAAGAGGCGCTTGGCAATCACACTGGTGTTTGCCGCCAGTATCTCCTTCAGAGCGGCAACACGACCCCGCTGAACCTCGATCTCGGTCTGGGTCTTCTGCTCCGCCTTCATGATTCCGCCGGCCATATCGTCGGCGATGATGCCTTCGGCGACAGCGGCAGCAAGGAGTTCCCTGGCCTGGCTGGCCAGTTTATCAACGGAGGCCCGCATGCCCAGACCGAACTCGGCGTTATCCTCGAATAGGGAGTTGGCCCAGGAGGGGCCGCGTCCATCCTGACGTTTACAGTAGGGGGTGGTCGGCAGGTTGCCGCCGTAGATGGAGGAGCAGCCGGTGGCGTTGGCCGCCAGCATCCTGTCGCCGAAGAGCTGGGAGATCAGTTTTACATAGGGGGTCTCACCGCAGCCGGAGCAGGCGCCGGAGAACTCGAACAGGGGCCGCATCAGCTGACTTCCCTTGATGGTGGCCGGGTTGATCTTGCTCGGATCCATCTCCGGCAGATCAAGAAAGTAGGAAACATTTTTGGACTGTACCGCGCGGAGCTCCTCGGTGTTGGGGATCATCTCCAGGGCCTTGGTCTTGGCCGGACAGACCCTGGCGCACAGGGTGCAGGCGCAGCAGTCCTCGGTAAAGACCTGGACGATGAACTTCGACCCCTTGAATTCTTTGCCGACAGCATCCTTTGCCTGGAAGGCCGCAGGCGCCCCTGACAGATCCTGCGCTATCTTGATACGGATGGCGGCGTGGGGACAGACCAGCGAACACTGGCCGCACTGGATACAGTTGTCGGGGATCCATTTGGGTACGGAGACGGCGATGTTGCGTTTTTCGTATTGGGTGGTGCCTGTCGGCCAGGTTCCGTCGGCGGGGATCTGGGATACCTTCAGCTGATCGCCTTTCCCTTCGATCATCTTGGCGGTGACCTCCTGGACGAAGGCGGGGGCATTGGCGGGGACGGTCGGAGGGATCTGGTGTCCCTCGACGGAATCACCGAGCTTGACCTGAACGATATTCTTTATCGCCTCATCGACCGCGCCGTAATTCATCTGAACGACCTTCTCGCCCTTTTTCCCGTAGGTTTTTTTGATGGCCTTCTTGATGGCTGCAATCGCCTCTTCCTGGGTCAGGATGCCGGAGATCATGAAGAAGGCGGTCTGCATGATCATGTTGATACGGGCGCCAAGCCCCAGGGCAAGACCCAGGGCGACGGCGTCAATGATATAGAATTTAGCGTTTTTATTGATCAGATC
>JAJYAX010000297.1 GCA_021779275.1 Deltaproteobacteria bacterium
GAATAGGCCAAATGAAAGTCCTTTGAATATGAGAAGCATGACCACCCAGAAAGCCATATGACTGTCAGGAGTAGTGCAGCTTTTCAAAATACGATTTTTCAAGGTTCCCTTAAGAAGAGGTATTCTCAAAAAAATACGGCGCTCCTCCTCGGCAGACCTCATAATTGCCTTCTCTGCGTGTTTTTGAAAGGAGGGCTGTTTTTTCTCTCGCCAAGCATCTATAATACTGTATGAGAGGCTCGTTCATTAAAAAAGCTTCCGCGAGAAAGGAAAACCTTCCCTAAGAAATTGATACCCAAAAAGGAGTACCTGTCAATGACATCCCTACCCAAAATATCAACCATCCTCTACGCAACTGATCTTGGAAAAAACACCCGTCCAGTCTTCAAGCAGGCCATTGCCCAGGCCAGAGCGCACAACGCTTCAATTATCATGATGCATGTAGTCGAACCCATGGGCGAAACAGCCAGGGCGGTTATCGCCGCCTATATGCCGGAAATGGAAATTGAGGGAATGGAGCAAAAGGAGATGAAAAATGTGATCCATCAGATGAAAGAGCGGCTGAAAAGCTTCTATGATGAAGAATGTGAAGAACATGAAAAAGACCTTCTCCCGGTAAAAAACATTCACGTCATTCCCGGCAGTCCCAGCGAGGAGATCCTCACTGCAGCAGAGAAGTTCAAGGCCGACATGATCGTGATGGGTCAGTCAACACGGAAGATCCTGGGCAGCAAGGTCATGGGTTCATCGGCCCGGCGGGTTGCCCGTCTTTCGAGGGTGCCTGTTCTTATTGTCCCCAATATGTGATCACTGAAAATCCTGAACGACTGAAAACACTGCCCGTTCAACCTCCGAGGTTCTGCCTCCGGGAGAACGGGCTAATGAGCTGCCAACAGGCACCCGTCGTCCAGGCGCCTGTTGTGTTCATGCCGGTCTGCAATCGAAGCCGGCCGTGGTCTGATAAATCTGAAGCTTCGTCGTCTTGGAAAGATATCCTGCAAACTGAAACGCAGGTGCGATCCACACGTTCCGTTGCTGTGTGCATATCTGCACCGCTCCTTTTTTCCTGCATTTTTCTTGGCTCAGGCTGCCTCCAACACTTTCAATGACACTTTTTCAACAATATTTTTGACCTTTTCCTGATAGATGCGCATATGCGACGAGGCTAGATGGGCCTTCAGATCCTCCAGACTGCCCCACTTTTCAAGTATTGTGACACGATCAGGGTCCAATTCTTGCGGGCCAAGGCCGGAAGGAATATCCATGGCCGGCAAATACTCCATACATCCTTTCTCCTTCAGGACATTGGGGATATTGGATTTAAAGATGTCCAGGAACGCTGCGGCCTGACCTTCTTTAGTCTGGATTGATGCAATTACATAGATCATTTTCCCTCTCCTTCTCTACTTGATAGAAAAATTATGAGTGTAATCTGGTCTGGGGAAAAAAAAGCCCCGATCAAAAGAATGATCGGGGCTTGGATCTGGTACCGAAGACGAGACTCGAACTCGTACGACCGTGGGTCACTACCCCCTCAAGATAGCGTGTCTACCAATTCCACCACTTCGGCACACAAGGGTTTGTACTCCTGAAGACGCTTTATTTTGCCTTTGTTTCCTCCGGGGCAGTCGGTTTGTCCGAAACAGCAGGAGTCCCTGGCTGACTCTCCTGCTTTTCAGCCGGGACCGGCGTAACAGCGTCTTTGGGCGCAACTGTTTTTTCGACCTTGACCGGCTGATTCTTCAATGCATTCATCACCGATCCGGTGCTGATATGAGAAGAGAAATACGCCAGCGCTACCGAGGTCAGCATGAAAACAACCGCGGCAAAGGTCGTTATCTTATTCAAGAGCGGAAGCGGCCCTTCCGTCCCAAAAAGAGTCTGGCTGGAACCACCGAAGGTCGCTCCTATATCTGCGCCCTTACCATGCTGCAATAGCACGATTACGATCAGAAAGAGACAGACAATTACATGTATTACTATAAGCAGTGTGACCATTGAGAAGTGGGTCCTACCTGATTCATCGAAAATGTATAATGCGCCCGAATGACTCCGCGTCCAATGCTGCTCCGCCAACCAGAGCACCATCTATGTCCTGTTGCGCCATAAGGGCATCAACATTATCCTGTTTAACCGAGCCACCATACAATATTCTCAATTGCTCGGCAATGGTTTTTTCATACATGGTTTCAATAAGCTTTCTGATGAAGGCATGAACCTCCTGAGCCTGTTCCTTGCTGGCGGTTTTTCCTGTTCCGATGGCCCAGACCGGTTCATAGGCAATCACGACCTTGCCCATATGGACGGCATCAACCCCTGCCAGCCCCTGGCGAATCTGTCCTTCGATAACCGCAAAGGTGTTGTTTTCCTCCCGCTCTTCCAGGGTTTCTCCAACACAGAGGATGGTCAGCAGATCAAATTTCAGGGATCCGCGAACCCGTTTATTGATCAAGGCGTCATCTTCATGGAAGATCTGCCGTCGCTCCGAGTGGCCGACAATGGCCGCGGCACCTCCGGCATCCTTGACCATCACCGGAGAGATCTCACCGGTGAAGGCTCCTTTGGCCTCCCAGCAGACATTCTGAGAACCCACGATAACCGCACTGTCCCTGATGACATGCGACACCTCGCTCAGCACCGTGAAAGGCGGCGCCAGCAGGACATCCCTATCGGGGACGTCGGCGCAAAGCCTGGCGATATCCGCCGCCAGATGGCAGGCGTCCATCACTGTGGTATGCATCTTCCAGTTTCCCGCAATCAAAGCTCTTCTACTCATGTCACTCCCCCTTGATAAACCAGCCGCAATCGATCAGCCCAGGGCGGCAACGCCCGGCAGTGTCTTGCCTTCCATCAGTTCGAGGAACGCCCCGCCCCCTGTCGACATATAGGAGATATTATTCTCCTCACCCGACTTTTTCACGGCTGCATTCGAATCACCGCCCCCAACAATTGACAGCGCGTGGGAGGCGGCCACCGCCCGGCACATGGCCATGGTCCCCCGGGCAAAGGCATCCATCTCGAAGGCGCCCATCGGACCGTTCCAGACAATCGTCCCGGCATCGGCCAGGGCCTCCTGGAAATAGATAACCGTTGCCGGCCCTATATCCAAGGCCATCCAGTTTTTTGGGATATCCATGCAGGTAACGTTTTTCACCACCGCATCCGGGATAAAACTGTCGGCCGCCACAAAATCTACCGGTAAAAACAGTTTGACGCCCTTTTCCTCCGCCGCCGCCAGAAAGCCTTTCGCCGTCTCCAGGAGATCCTCCTCGACCTTTGAAGCGCCGACATCGACGCCGATGCTCTTCAAGAAGGTGTTGGCCATGGCCCCGCCGATGATCATGCGATCAACCCTGTCGAGCATATTTTCCAGGGCTCCCAGTTTGGAGGAGACCTTCGCTCCACCGACCAGGGCCACCAGGGGACGAACCGGCTCATCCATGGACTTATGAAAGTATTCCATTTCCGTCTGCAGGAGAAAACCGGCGGCCCGCTCCTGCACAAGGCCGGGAACCCCAACAACGGAGGCGTGGGCGCGATGCGAGGCCGCAAAGGCGTCATTGATATAGACATCCGCCAGACGGGCAAGTTTTCCGGCAAATCCCGGCTCATTCTCCGTCTCTTCCTTGTGAAAACGCAGATTCTCCAGGAGCACCACATCACCCTGGCGCATATCGGCGACCATGGCCTCGACCTCCTCACCGATACAATCCG
>JAJYAX010000298.1 GCA_021779275.1 Deltaproteobacteria bacterium
CCACCCCTGAAGCACAGCTTTTTTCAGGAGCCCCTCCCGTTCGCAGGAAACGAACCTTCTCTCCTGCGGAATGGACCGGCTTCATAGCCCTTTCTCTCTACCCGCTTCTCTGGATGGCGGATCCCCACCTGGCTATGCTTCCCCCGGCGGGATTTATCCTTGCCTGCGGCATTCTGCCCTTCTTTCCTGGCGTCTCCTTCTTTTTGCCGGTAATCAGCAGGGGGAAAACCTCGCGGCCTTGCATCAGCCTGACCTTTGACGATGGGCCGGACCCGGTCTCCACCCCGCCTTTGCTGCGCCTCCTGGAGAAGCATGGGGCCACCGCCACCTTCTTTGTCACCGGCGAACGCTCACGCCGGTATCCGGAGATGATCCGGAAGATCATGGCCGGAGGCCACAGCATCGGCAACCATACCTATACACACGACGACTACATCATGTTCAGAAGCGTTGCCGCCATCGTCAGCGAAATAACCCGCACCCAGCAGGTCTTCAGCGAATTTGGATTTCTGGCCCGGTTGTTCAGGCCTCCTGTGGGGATCACCACCTCCCGCTATCCAGAGGCCCTCCGGCGGACCGGCCTGCTGACGGTGAATTTCAGCCTGCGGGCGGGCGACATGGGAAACCGGAGGGTAAAGGGACTTGCCCGCCGGATACTCGGCAAGCTCCAGGCCGACGATATCGTTCTGCTCCATGATATCCCCCCCAGAAAGGCGGCTGACTTTCTGGTATGGCTGGCGGAGGTGGAATGTATCCTCTCAGGAATACGCACGAAGGGGCTTACCATAGTCCCGCTTGAGACCCTCATCGGCCAACCGGTGATGATTCCACTTCCAAGCCCGGCGGCAACCGTCTCGTCAGGCTAATCAAATCCGGACCTCCCGCCGGAATCGCTCCGGACCGACCACAAACTGTACCGTTACCAGCGACCCCAGGATGGTGCCAAGCACGCCCGGCGACAAGACATTCTGGCCCGCGAGGAACAGGCCCTGCACCGAGGTCCGGTTCAGCAGGGCCGCCGACAGCATCTGCCGGGTCGAACGCATGACGCCATAGGCGGATCCATCGGGGCTGTTGACCCAATCCCTGATGGTCAGCGGCGTGGAGACATCCAGCAGGCGAACGTCGCTGAGCGGGCCCATCGTTTCCTCGGCCTGGGCGATCAGCCGACGGGCAAAGGCCGTTTTGGCCTGAATATACCCGTCACCTCTCCTGCCGGTGCAGGTATGCCGCCACCTCCGCCACAGCTCGTCATGTCCGGAGGTGATCAGGGAAAGCAGGTTTTTGCCCGGCATCTCGCACGGACGGAGCTGCATATAGAGCAGATCCCGGGCATCCCCCGAGACCTCAGTCCGGATCGCAAACAGGTTGTGGGCAATGGCCGGGTGCTGATCGGCCGGCACCAGGGCATGGACCGCCGTCATCCCCCGCGTGTCCGTCAATGCCTGGATGCGCCGCCGGTAGGACGGTTTGAGATGTCCGTCTGCAAGGAGCGTAATTATTTCCTTGGGATGGATGGCGCCAATGACTAGGCGGGCGTGCAGGATCTCCCCCGATTCCAGGGTGACGCCCTGCACGGAGCCGTCCTTGGCCCGGATCCGGGTAACCGTCTCTCCGGAGAGCACCTTTCCTCCCAGGGATATCAAGCGCCGGACGCAGGTGTCGGCCATGGAAGCCCCGTTGCTGGTCAGGCGCCAGGCGGAAGACAGATAGCTGGCCAGGGCCATGGTATGATAAAAGAGCGGGCACACTGCCGGCGGGACGCCGATCAGGACGGAAGGCAGGCCAAACACCGCCCGCAGGCCCGGACAGCAGCCGATACGATCAAGGACGGCTCCCAGGGGTTCTATCTGCTCCAGCCAGGAATGGGCCGGTCTTTCCGAATAGAGGAAATCCAGCTGCTCATACTGGCCGACGCTGCCGCGCAGCAGGGTCATCAGGGCCTCGATCTGCCGGTGCTGGGCGGGAAAGGCTGCATGCAGGCCTGCTTCGTAGTCCGCAAATCCGCAGGGGACATCGAAGCTGTCGATCCCCAGGCCTTTATCGGAAAACAGGTAGCGGTCGACAGGACCGCCCTCACCCATGCGTATGAGGGGAAGGTCAGGGGTGATCCCCAGATAATCGAAACACCGGCGCAGGACCTGGCCCTCATCCAGCGCGCCCAGATAGTGCAGGCCGACATTGCAGTGCACGCCCTGGCGCACATAGCTGCGCATCATGCCGCCGGGTTGGCTGTTTTTTTCTATGACTGTGACATCATATCCGAGTCCGGCCAGAATGATTGCGGTACTCAATCCGCCGATCCCGGAGCCGATGATCAGGACCTTGGCCGCAGCAGTGTTTTTCATCTTTCAGTGCGCAGTCATCCTTTTCAGGAGCCCTTTCCGCAGACAGGAGAGGAAGCAGCCGGGAGTGGACAGGATTTCTCCGGCATCCCGGCACCACCCTCGCCCGCCTCGCTGTTCCGCCAGCAGGTTGGATCCGAGGCAAGGTAGTCGCCGGTCATCTGGTAGGCGGCGCCGCGGCAGCCGTAGCACTCTTCACTCTTTTCGCAGCTGGCGCAGGGGCCTTTGATCATCTGCCTGTAATTTTTCAGATCGCAGACCACCTGGTGGCGCAGGATATCGGCAAGGCGCTGCTCGCGGATAGAGCCCAGCTGGATGGTGACCCCCACGCAGGGCGTGACCTGACCCTTGGCGTTGACCACGCAGGAGACCTGGTGACGCATACACCTGTTGCCCGCCAGCGGCGGCTGCGGCTCCCAGATCCGGCCGAAACGCTCACGATCAATGGCGGCCAGCTGCTGGAAGAGCTCACGAAGCTCCGCCGGGCCGACATCAAGCCAGACGTTTTCCAGGGCATTGGCCTGCGGGGTCAGAACCTCGAAATAGGGTTCGATCCGCTGTTCGCGCAGCCACTGCCAGAGGGCGGGCAACTCGCCGATATTCTGCCGGCAGATCACCGTGCTGGCCGCCAGGAAAAGCCCGTTCAAAGGGTAGCCCGCCTGCCGGAGGTTGCCAAAGGCGGTCTCAATGATCATGAAGGCGCCGTTTTTCCCGGCCAGCCTGTCCTGGATATCCTCGTTGCGGGAGTTCATCTTCACCACCACCCGCACCCGCTCTTCGGCCAGGACCTCTGCCAGCTCGGGCGTCACGCCGCTGCCGTTGGTGAACATCTCGATATCAAGCCCCAGCTGGCCGAGATAGCGCACCATCTCTATCAGGTGCGGGTAGATGCTCGGTTCTCCGCCCAGGATGATGATCTTGCGGGCCCCCAGGTCTCTGGCCTGCAGCAGGACGTCCTTGATCTCCTCCCGGGTCATCTCGCCGGCCGATGCCGTCCGGTCTTCCAGGTAGCAATAGGCGCAGCGGAAATTGCAGGCCCGGCTGAATTCGATCTCCATGGAAAGCAGCCGGTTGGCCGCCACCGCCTCGCGGATCTCGGCCTCAGTGAATTCCATATTATAGAGCTGCATCCGAATACTACTCCTCGAAGTCGTTGAAGTGTTTCATAGTGTCTCCGCGCCTGCCGCCGTCCCCGGCCCTGTCTCCCCGGCAATTCCATGCATGCAGCGCTCCATGCCCTGCCGGACGCGGGCGTTGAGTTCCGGCAGGCTGAGATGCCGGCAATCCGGCAGTATCGTATCGACAATGCGCACGTTGATACGGTTGGGCCTTGTCGCGAAAAAGAAAAATTTACC
>JAJYAX010000299.1 GCA_021779275.1 Deltaproteobacteria bacterium
AGAAACTGACCGGCGCCATCATTGAGGCGGCCGGTCTCTCCCCCGGGGTCAGGGCCGAGACCCTGATGCTTGAGGATTTTGTCCGCCTCGCCGTTGAGACATCGCGGCGGATAGCGTCTCTACAATTTGCCTAAAATGTCGGTCTATTCTTCCCCTTGCTCCTCGTCTGTCTCGTCTTCATTATCCCCCTTCTCCGGAGGATGATCCACCACCGGGGGCTCGAGACCGGGCAGGACCAGATTCTGTTTCACCGCCACGAAGGTTTTGCCGGTGGACTCAATCACCTTGCGCACCACCCTGTTGGAGACACGTTTTCCCCTGGCGGCCGGCCCCTTGATCAATTGATCGTTAAAGCTGATCTCCATCACATTGGTCTTGGCCCTGCCGGACGGCATCAGGCTGATCCGGGCGAATTTATCCTCGCCCTCCAGCAGCAGCAGGATCCTGGAGCGCTGGTGCTCATCAAAGAGCCGGTACTCTTTGTCCAGGATGAACTTGGGCATGCCGAAGCGTTTGGCGTAGACGAAATTCTCCGCCCCGTCCCGATAGATAATGTTGAAGATCAGATCCTTGTCCACCTTGCCCAGCCAGACCAGTTCCTGGCCGACGAAGAGCTTGTCGGAAACGGGAATGACCTTGTAGATCCCATTGGCAAAGATCAGCAGCAGACGGTCATATTCGGAACAGGCAACCGACAGATCGTTTTTCTCGTCCTCGGCCTTGATTGCATGCCCCATAAATCCCGAGTCCCGATGATAGCCGACGGTGAGGTTGGCAACCGCAATATCACGGACGCTGACCTCGTTAAAGGCGGCAATCTCGGTCTGCCGGGGATAAAATTTCCCGTATCGCTCCAGCAGGCTGTCCAGATAGGAGATGGTGAAGCCGACCGTATCCGTCAGGCTCTTGCGTAAGGAGGCGATCTCCTTTTCAATGGCCCGGATCTCTTTTTGCTGTTTGTTTATGTCATAGCGGGAGATCCGTTTGATCCTGATCTCCAGCAGATGGTCGACATCCTCTTTGGAGACGGCCCTGATCAACTGGTCGGCAAAGGGTTCAAGAGAGGCAAAGATCCGGTCGAAGACCGCCTTGACACTGGTCTCCTCCTCGATGTCCTTGTACAACCTCTCCTCAATAAAGATCTGCTCCAGCTTGCGGGCATGCAGCTTTTCCAGCTGCCGGGAGAGATCGATCTCCAGCTCATGGGTCAGATCCTTGAGCAGCTTGCCGGTATTATAGCGCAGCACCTCTTCGACGGTGCAGGTGACAGGGGTCTTGTCCCGGATCAGGGTCAGATTGGGGCTGATCGGGACCTCGCAGTCGGTAAAGGCATACAGGGCCTCGATGGTATCCCGGGCATAGATGCCCCGGGCCAGCTTGATCTCGATCTCCACCTCTTCGGCGGTATAGTCATCGATGGAATGGATCTTCAGCTTGCCGGCCTTGGCTGCCTTTTCCACCGACTCGATCAGGGATTCGGTGGTGGTGGTGAAGGGGATCTCCCGGATGACGATGGTCTTTTCGTTCAGCTCCTCGATTCGGGCCCGGCAGCGAATCTTGCCGTTGCCGTGGTCGTACTGAGAGACATCGACCAGACCCTTCTGCTGAAAATCCGGGTAGATCTCGAAGTCCTCACCTCGCAGGATCTTCTTCTGCGCCTCCAGCAGCTCGCAGAAATTATGGGGCATGATCTTGGTGGCCATCCCCACCGCGATGCCGTCCGCCCCCTGCAGCAGCAGGATGGGAATCTTGGCCGGCAGGGAGATGGGCTCCAGCATCCTGCCGTCGTAGGAATCGCCGTACTCGGTCAAGTCCTTGTTGAAGAGGACCTCGAGCGCCAGGGGGGAGAGCCGGCACTCGATGTACCTGGCCGCCGAGGCCTGGTCGCCGGTGAAGATATTGCCGAAGTTTCCCTGGCGGTCGATCAAAAAACCCTTGTTGGCCAGGTTGACCAGGGCGGCGAAGATCGAGGCGTCACCATGGGGGTGAAGCTTCATGGTCTCTCCCACCACGTTGGCCACCTTGTGGTAGCGGCCGTCGTCCATATTATGCAGGGTCTGCAGGATACGGCGCTGGACCGGCTTGAACCCGTCGTTAATATCCGGGATGGCCCGTTCCTTGATCACATAGGAGGTGTATTCAAGAAAATTCTGGTCAAAAAGCTGATGGAGCTTGCCGAGATTCGATTCCATGTGGATTACACCAGGTTTTCCATAATATATTTTTTCCGATCCGGGGTGTTTTTTCCCATATAGAAGGCCAGCACCTTGGCCACCTCGCTGATGGAATCCATGGTCACGCTCTTCAGCCTGATATCAGCGGCGATAAACTGTTTGAACTCCTTGGGTGAAATCTCGCCCAGCCCTTTGAAGCGGGTGGTCTCGACATTGGCCTGGGTCTGTCCCCTGCCCTGCAGCTGTCTGGTGGCGATCTGCTTCTCCTTTTCCGAATAGCAGTAATGGGTTTCCTTCTTGTTGCGCACCCGGAAGATCGGGGTCTCCAGAATAAAGATATGGCCGAGTTTGACCAGCGGTTCGAAATAGTGGAGGAAGAAGGTCAAGAGCAGGTTTCTGATATGCAGGCCGTCGACATCGGCATCCGTTGCCAGGATGACCTGGTCATAGCGGAGATTGGAGATGGAGTCTTCAATGTCCAGCGCCCGCATCAGGGAGTACATCTCTTCATTTTTATAAATAAGCGCCTTCTTCTGCCCCAGGACATTCATCGGCTTGCCCTTGAGCGAAAAGACCGCCTGGGTCATGGGATCACGCGACGAGACGATGGAGCCCGCCGCCGACTGACCCTCGGTGATGAAGATCATATTCCGCCGCCCCTCGGGCGAGGGAATATCCCGCGAAGGATGGTGTTTGCAGTCCTTGAGCTGGGGGATCTTCAGGGCCACCTTTTTGGCCTTGGCCCGGGCCTCCTTCCTGACGCTCTGCAGCTCCTTTCTGACCTCTTCGTTGCGAGCGATCTTGTCCAGCAGGATCTCCGCCGCCTGGGTGTCCTTGTACAAGGCGCTGGAGACGGCGTCTTTGACGATATTGACGATCCAGGAGCGGATCTCGGTATTGCCCAGCCGGTTCTTGGTCTGGGATTCAAAGACCGGGTCTTTGATCTTCACCGCCAGGGTGCCGACGATCCCGTCCCGCACGTCTTTGCTGACGAATTTCTTGTTGGAGTACTCGTTGACCCCCTTCAGGATGCCCTCGCGAAAGGCCGAGAGATGGGTGCCGCCCTCGCTGGTATAGGTGCCGTTGACAAACGAGTAATAGGTGTCGCCGTAGGCATCGGTATGGGAAAAGGCGAATTCCAGGATGGAATCCCGGTAATAGATGGGGGTGTAGATATTCTCCCCGTCCAGCTCCTTGTCGAGAAGATCCAGCAGGCCGTTGACGGAGTGATAGCAGGTCTTGTCCAGATAGAGCTTCAGCCCGGCGTTCAGATAGGCATAGCGCCAGAGGCGCTTGTCGATGAACTGGAGATCAAAGACATAGTCCGGAAACATGGTCCGGTCCGGCAGGAACTCGACCAGCGTCCCGTCCTTTTCCTTGGTCTCGCCGTCGTCCTGCTCGATCAACTCGCCCCGGATAAACCGGGCGGTGGCATACTGGCCGTCCCGGAAGGCGGTGACCCGGAAATGCTCGGACAGCGCGTTGACGGCCTTGGTGCCGACCCCGTTCAGGCCGACG
>JAJYAX010000300.1 GCA_021779275.1 Deltaproteobacteria bacterium
TGCCGGGCTGCAGGACCTCGTTGCAGGGGCTGCAGATCCAGTTCATATCCGCCGGTAAAAACCTTAGACTCATGTCCCGCCTCCGCCAATAAGCATACGATGACTCCAGGCCCGGTTGATATGAAATGCCTCCCTCTCTTCCCGGTATTCGACCCAGAAAGTGACCTCGCCCAGACGCGCCGCAGCTACCTTCCTGCCATCTTCACCATGCGCAAAATGTCTGCCCTGCTCCTTTGCCTGGAACAGAACACGCCGGATATCGTCTTCCAGTATCCGGCGTTCTTCAAGCAGGGCCGCAACCGGTTCAGAGATGATGAGCCTCAAGGTCTCCCACGGTGATTGCGGTGAAATGTCCGCCGGGGAGTGTCTGGCCAGCACTTCGGCCTTAAGCCGCCGCCTGCCCTCCCGGCGCTTCGAGATCGAGGCCGGTGGTTCGGTTGCCGGATGGGCGCAGACGGGGAAGAGAAGATCAAGAAGATGCAGCACCGGTTTGCCGGTCTTGGCCAGTTGATCCCGGCACATGGCGCAATAGGTGAGCATATCCGCCGGGGACTGGGCCACCCGGGCTGTTGCCACCTTGCGGGCCAGGCCGGGGTTGGCGCTGTCCATCAGGCCGCCGAACCCGCAGCATTCGGTCAATTCTCCGGACATGGCCAGGGGGGCAAGAGGCTGGCCCATTGCCCCTAGGAGCGTCCTAACCGCATTCCGGGTCTTTTCGTCATCCCGGGAGGTGCAGGGATCGGAGAGGGCCAGAGCGGGGCGGGGGGTGAAGGGAGACACAGTTTGCCCGGCTAGAACGGTCCAGACCGATTCCGTCTCAACCTGGGGCAGGTGTTCGCGGAAGATCTTCAGGCAGGTCGAACAGGCCATCACCACTGTGGGCCTTCCCATGGTGGACCATAGATCTTCCAGGCGGGCGAGAATCTCGGAAAATTCCTCAACCCTGCCTGCCCAATGGGCAGGGGCGGCGCAGCAGTCGAGCCAGAAACCTGTTTCCGGCTCCAGCTCACGCAGGCGGTCATAGAGATGCAGGCTCTGGTCCGGGCGGATGCCTGCCAGCTGGCAGCCGGGGAAAAGGATCCACCGGCTTGCGGTCTTTCCCGGGGCGTGGAGGATCAGTGCCCCTTCGGTCCCGGCGGAGCGCATTTCCTCCAGGGCGAACCAATGAGCCGATGGCGGCATGCGATTTTCCCTGACCATAAGCTGCCGGGCCTCCAGGCAGAGATCGGCCATGGAAAAATCATGGGGACAGAGCCTTTCACATTGTCTGCACAGCGAACAGGTATTGATAAATCTGTTGGTCTGATGAATACCCTTGACGATGGCCGAATTATTATATACCCGTCGGGCGTAGGTCTTGGGATAGGCCCCGAACTCCGCCAGATAGATACAGTGGCGGACACATTCCAGACACTGACAGTCAAAGCAGCGTCCCGCCTCCAGAACTGCCTCCTCGCGACTGTAGCCGGCGGAATCAACGGGCTCAACTCGTTTCAGAAAGACAAAATCCCGGGTCTGTGTAAAAAGGGCCGTTTTTCCGTGGCGCAGCTCAACACGGCCGGCGGTAAGAGAGGCGCCTTGCAAAAAACGATCTATGGAGACGGCGGCCTCCCGGCCTTGGGAGACATCGGTGATAAACCGGAAGGGATGATCACCAGGAGTCAGGCCCCCGGTAAAGCATCCCGGCTCCGGCAGGGCAAAGGTCTTTCTATCCGGGCGCTGAAGCATGGCCAAGAGATCGGCGGCCAGAACGTCATCCTGTCCTGCATAATGGGCGTCTCCGGAGGTAAAGAGAGCGGCATTCAGTTGTGGTACGGACTGGAATTCCACGCCCAGCCCCTGCAGGCGACGCAGTTCTTCTTCCAGCGCCTGTCCGGGTAATGCAGATGCGGAGAGCCCACGTAACCAGGACCCGGGACCGGGTTCACGGTGCAGGATGGTCACCGGGTAGCCTTTTTTGGCCAGATCAAAGGCCACGGTCAGGCTGCTTGGTCCACTGCCTGTCACCATCACCCTTTTGCTCCGTGGCGGCAGACGGAGCATCTTGCCTCGGATCGGGGCTAGGCGCACACAGACACGCTCAAGTCCACCCACGGCCACGGGGCCTCCCAGGTCGCGGCGAAGACAATACTGCTCGCAGGGGGCCTCGCATAAACGAGCCGTGATACCTGCAAGAGGCATGTTTTTTTCGAGGATGGTCCGAGCCAGGCTAAGGTCATCTACGGCCATGGCCTGCGAAAAAGCGCGGGCATCTACGTTGAGCGGACATCCTGCCCGGCAGGCTGGGGGCTCCTCCTGGATACACCGTGCCTCCCAGTCACGAAGCTCTTGTTGTTCCATGCCTGATCCTGAACAGTAAAGCCCTCCGGGCAACCTGCCCGGAGGGTGGATTTTCCTACTTCCGCAGACCGGCCAGGACCTTTTCGGGCAGGGCCGGCAGGCGGGTGATGCGCACCCCGCAGGCATTGTAGATGCCGTTAATGACTGCGGCATGAGGACAGGTGAGCGGAAGTTCTCCCACCCCGGAGGCCCCGAAGGGACCTTCCGGGCGGTCACACTCCACATAGATCAATTCCATGTTGTCGGGGATCTGCTTGATATACGGGAAACCCGCGCCCAGCATGGTGGAGTGTTTCTTGATATCCTCAAAATCCTCGGTCAGGGCCAGGCCGATGCCCTGGGCCAGACCGCCGTACATCTGACCGTCGACTACCAGCCTGTTGGCGATCTTGCCGATATCGGCCACCAGCGTCATCTTCTCCACCGTGGTGACGCCGGTCGCGGTGTTGACGGCCACCTCGGCCATAAAGACCCCGTACATATAACAGGCAAAGGGGTTTCCCTGGCCATTTTCATCACAGGCGCTGGCCGGGGCCGTCCACTTGCCGCGATATTTGGTCGGGATCTTTTCAGCCACCATCTCCTCGTAGGTCCGGTAGCCTGCACCCTTGCGCATGCCGTCAATCAGCATGTCGCAGGCGGCCTTGATCCCGCGTCCCACGACCACCTGAGACCGGCTGCCGCCGGCAGGACCGCCATTGGGGCAGATGCCGGTGTCATTCAGGTAGAGCCTGATCTTGTCAGGGGCGATGCCCATGGGGTGCAGGGCCTCGTGGGCGGTGGCCAGGGCGCCCATATCCGCCCCCTGACCATGATCATGCCAGGTGGTGAAGATGGATACGGTGCCGTCGGCATTCAGTTCAGCATCGACTTCGGCGCTGTCCGGGCCATCCAGCCCGCTGCCGTAAACACCCAGGGAGATCCCCACGCCGCGTTTGCTTTCCGCAGTGGAGGCGGCCTTGGCGTTTTTGAGAGCGGCGGCGTATTTGGGGCGCAGGGTATCTATCAGTTCCGGCAGGCTCAAGACCTCGGGAGTCTGGCCGGTGGGCGTAGTTGCACCTGCGCGATAGACGTTCTTGTAGCGCAGCTCCAGAGGATCCATGCCGAGCTTTTCGGCCAGTTCATCCATGAGAACCTCGGAGGCAAATTCCGACTGCGGTGAACCATAGGCCCGGAAGGCGGAGCCCCAGGCATGGTTGGTGCAGACGGTGCGTCCCAGGCCCCGGATATTCGGAATGTTGTATCCGGAACCGATGAACTGGGCGCCGCGCAGGGTCAGCAGGTCGCCGAACTCCGAATAGGGACCATGGTCAACGGACCAATCGGACTCCATACCCAGGAGCGTG
>JAJYAX010000301.1 GCA_021779275.1 Deltaproteobacteria bacterium
CCCTTATCCCACGTCCAAAATCCTTTCGCTTTCGCCATAGAAACGGAGGGACAAGGTTCCGTTGGGCGCTCGTCATCCTTCTCTCTCTGCTGCTTTTTTGGGGCAATGATTCCGCAGTCCAGGCCACGGTTGAATCCCCTGGCCAGATATGGCAGGTAAGAGATCGGCGTTGGAATATTGAGGAGGAGCAGCGTTACGCGGATTGGGTTGAACAAACGGTCACCGAAGATTTCTTTCTTCGGCAGAGGATTCCAATAGACTGTGCGGATGTACCCTATGCCCTCCGCTGGATTTATGCGCGCATCGCCCATCTGCCTGCAGCTGCGACCCTGGAAAACGGTCAATTTCTCGGCCATTGGTCCACTGCCTGGAGTAATCTGCCGACTGCCGCCGAATGGCAGAACGACCGTCGGTTTCGGGCATCCCTTCTTTTTTTACTTGCCAACACATCCACCAGAACATTGCCTGAGGATACATTCCCTATACGTATTGGCAGGGATACGGTCCATGCCGGGACGGTGTTCATAGGCGACGGCCATGCCGGAATCGTAGGGCGTATAGTCCTTGATGGCGGCACATTTACGCCGGTCCAAACCTGGGAGTCGACGCTGCCCAGAAAGATGCAAAAAATGAGGCAGGAGAGTTATTTTTCCGGCTGGCCGGACCTGGAGGCCGGCAGCGGCATCGTCTGGTTCCGCTGGCCTGAGTTATCAAGGGGACATTGGCACTATCCATCAAAACAAGACCAGCCTTTCTTCTCCCTTGAACAGTATGGTCTCGACTTTAACCGGCAGGGTGAACTCTTTGATGAGGCCGTCGCACGAAGAATCAATCCTGTGCACAATGATCCGGCAACGCGGGTACGACTGATCCTGGGTACGATTTACAATTATCTAAAAGCTCGGGTACCCTTGGTTACTGATGGGTATCGTCATTGCCGCAGCGGCAATTGCCCCGAAGGATCATATCTCTGGGAACTCTATAGCACTCCCAGCCGTGATGACATTATCGCTTTTGAAATAGCACACCTCCTGAAGATCATCAAGGACAACGATCTAGACGAACATGCCATTGATCGGACTATGGATGCCATGAATCTTGCCATCAGTCCCGGCCGGACGGTGACAATGAGCACTCTTGTCAAAAATTACCGTTGGCTGTCTCATGATCCAGGCGATTCCCTCGCCGCTCGCTGGGGTCTAAACGAATGTGGCATGATTATCAGTAAGATGCATGATGCGGTTGAGAATTTAAACTTTAGCGAACGGAGATATTGGACCACGGATCCGCAATACGCTGATTACGAGCGAAGACTCCGTTTAGAGGATATCACCCGTCTGCAGGATACCAGCAGGCAAGCTCATTGCGAGGGGCCTTCCGTAACTGCCCGAGAATGAAAAAAGCTGGGCGGTTTTCCGTGATGATATTTCTTGACAAGAACGCATGGTCGTTTTACCATATAACCAACAAGGAGGCGTGTATGAATGAAAAAGAAAAGGCGCTTATCGAGGCAAAGGCCAATATCTTAAAGGCGCTTGGTCATCCGACCCGCTTGTGGATGGCCGAACGGCTTGCCGATGGCGAGAAGTGTGTCTGCGAGTTGGCGGAGAATATTGATGCGGATGTCTCAACCATCTCGAAGCATCTGACCATCCTCAAACAGGCCGGGGTCGTTATTGATGAAAAACGAGGAAAGCAGGTATATTACAGGCTGAAGGTTCCCTGTATCTTGAAATATATGCCTTGTATCGAAGAGGTTCTTCAGGCCAATCTGCAGACGCATATTGATTTGATGAAAGAGTAGTAGTGGTTTTTTTTAGTTTTACGCATGGTCATTTAGTCAAATAAACAGGTGATGTGAAGAGAGGAAATAGTAATGGAACCGATACAACCTTCCGGTTGTGGCTGCGCAAAACCGGTAACCGGCCAGGCGGCCGAAGAAAAAACACATTTAACAAGGCTCTGGATCTCTGGGGCGATGATCCTGATCATCTGGTATGCCGTCTACAGGCAACTGGAGCCATTCTCTTCATTCCTGGCCTACTCAGTGTTTGGAATCAAACGGGGCAGCCATCTTGGCGACGCCGTCCAGTTCTTTGCCTACGATACGCCCAAGGTCATGATGTTGTTGACCCTGATCGTCTTTGTTGTCGGCATGATCCGTTCGTTTTTCACCCAGGATCGGACCCGTAGATATTTAGCAGGCAAGCGTGAAACTGCCGGGAACGTGATGGCGGCAACACTGGGTATTGTCACCCCGTTTTGTTCCTGTTCGGCAGTGCCGCTTTTCATTGGCTTTGTCCAGGCCGGGGTGCCTCTGGGAGTGACCTTCTCTTTTTTGATCGCAGCGCCAATGGTCAACGAGATTGCCCTAGTCCTCCTCTATGGGTTGCTTGGCTGGAAGGTGGCCGCCATCTATCTTGGCAGCGGTTTGCTTATAGCCATGATAGCCGGCTGGATCATCGGTAGGTTGAAGCTGGAAGGCTGGATTGAGGATTGGGTTCAGGAATTGCGGGCCGGTGAGGCCATGGTTGTCGAAGAAAAGCTCAACTGGCGTGATCGGGTGGATCGGGGCAGGGAGGCCGTTTTGGATATCGTCGGCAAGGTCTGGATCTATGTGATCGCCGGGATTGGCGTCGGAGCCTTGATCCATGGCTATGTTCCCCAGGATTTCATGGCCTCGATTATGGGCAAGCAGGCCTGGTGGTCGGTGCCTGCGGCAGTCCTGGTGGGTATACCGATGTATTCCAATGCAGCCGGTATTGTTCCCGTTGTTGAGGCCTTGCTCGGGAAAGGGGCGGCCCTGGGTACGGTGCTGGCCTTTATGATGAGCGTGATCGCCCTGTCTTTGCCGGAGATGATCATCCTGCGCAAGGTTTTGAAACCGCAGCTGATCGCTGTTTTTGTTTTCGTAGTGGGAAGCGGTATCATTTTTACCGGATATCTCTTCAACCTGATAATCTGACAATCAAAAAAAAGGAAACTCATGGAAATCAAGGTATGTGGACCTGGCTGCGCCTCCTGTGAAAAAGCCCAGAAAACAGTCGAAGCCGCCGTTGCCGCCAAAGGACTGAAGACTGACGTTATCAAGGTGACAGACTTTCAAGAGATTGCCAAGCTGGGCATTTTCACAACGCCTGCGGTAGTCATTGACGGCAAGATTGTGTGTGTTGGCCGCGTCCCTAAACAAAGCGAGGTTGAAAAGTGGATTGGTTGAACCGAACAAATTTTATAACCATTTGTTATGTATAACATTTAAAATAGAAGGAGCAATAGCGTGATTCCAGTACAGACAAGTTCCGGTTGTGCCTGCAACGCAGTATCTCGATTGATATTTTTGACATTTCTGAACAGAATCGTTTTTTCAATGGGCATTGACGGCAATGCTCAATGAGGAAAAGCATAGAGACAAGGCTGTATTTTGATTGATGGAGATTCCTGATGGCACATGATCATTCTCATAGTCACGCCCCCAAAAACTTTAATCGCGCTTTTGCCCTCGGCACGATACTGAATCTCATTTTTGTTGTAATCGAGGCCGGTTATGGCGTGACATCCCATTCTCTGGCCCTGGTGGCCGATGCAGGACACAATCTCAGCGATGTCATGGTCTTGCTCCTGGCCTGGGGGGCAATGGCGCTGGCGAATCGCTCGGCCACCGCCAAACGCACCTTC
>JAJYAX010000302.1 GCA_021779275.1 Deltaproteobacteria bacterium
TCTTTTCGGTTGTTTCGGGACAAAAGGTTGACTAATGAGATGAAAGTTACATTTGGTCAGATATCGGACGGTAATACTCATTATTCTATTAAGGATACCGGGTGGTTTCCGGTTGAAGTGGTTTCATTGTGTCAGCTGCATCATGCCGAAGTCGATTTGTTTGCAGAGGCTGATGGCACGTTGATATTACAAGGAGAAATGCAGGTATCGGTGAAATTTCTCTGTGATAGATGCGGAAACCCTTTTGACTACAGTCTGTCGGTCGATTTTCATTATCATTTCAAAACAGGAGAAGATGTTTCTCGGCAACTGCAGGAAATGGAATGCGGCGAAGATGATTTTGACGTTGTTTATCTGGATGAACCGGTTATAGATATCGGCGAGATTCTCAGGGAACAGGTATTGTTGGCTGTACCTATCCGGAAGATCTGCGAAGAAGGATGCAAAGGGCTTTGCCCCGGTTGTGGAGCGGTCCTGGCTCATGAGGCATGCAGGTGCCCGCCTGGTCGGCCGGATTCACCTTTTGCTGTTTTGGAAAAATTGAAAAATAATTGAGAAGATGCCGATTCATTGGCATTTTTCATTACTGGAGGAAATTATGGCTCTGCCAAAAAGAAGACATTCACATTCACGAACCCACAAAAGACGTTCCCACGATGCGCTGCAGGCGCCTGGCTTATCCCTGTGCTCGGAATGCGGAGAACCAAAAGAACCGCACCGGCTTTGCGGGAGTTGTGGAAAATATAAGGGACGAACGGTTTTTAATCTTGAAGCTGAAGCAGAATAGGAGAGAGCCGTGCGGATTGCCCTGGATGCCATGGGCGGCGACCATGGCCCAGAGGAGCTGATTTCCGGGGCGTTGCTTGCCGTAGAACAGGCTGACCTGCAAATCAGTCTGGTAGGAGATGAACCTCTTCTGCAGTCATATCTGGAGAGAAGAGCATCTGATTCGAAGACGGCGGCTTGCCTGCGCATCGTTCACGCCTCTCAAGTCGTTGGAATGGACGAGCATCCTGTCGATGCTATTCGTAAGAAGAAAGATTCTTCCATTGTCATTGCCTTTGATCTGGTTCTGCGTGGAGAAGTGGAGGCTGTTGTCAGCGCCGGAAATTCCGGAGCAACGATGGCGGCAGCTCTTCGTAAACTCGGCCGGATAAAGAACGTCTCTCGACCTGGTATAGCCTCTGTTTTCCCTACCCTGAAGAATCCCGTCGTGATGATGGATGTCGGGGCCAATGTGGATTGTCGTCCTCTGCATCTTTATCAATTCGGCGTGATGGCTGCTGCCTTTGCCCGGATATATAATATCCAGCAACCCAGAGTTGGTCTGTTAACCATAGGTGAAGAGACCGGGAAGGGAAACACCCTTGTCAAAGAGGCCTATGAACTCCTGAAGGACAGTCCTTTGAATTTTATTGGTAATGTCGAAGGGCGCGATGTTTTTCAGGGTAATGTGGATGTGATTATTTGCGATGGCTTCGTCGGCAATATCTGTCTGAAGGTAAGCGAAGGCCTGGCGGAAGCAGCAATGCAGATGCTTAGAAATGAGATAATCAAATCGCCCATGGCAAAATTAGGGTATCTTTTGGCCCGCCCTGCCTTCAAAGCCTTCAAAAGACGTGTGGATTATGCAGAGTATGGCGGTGCACCCCTTCTGGGAATAAATGGGACAGGTATCGTCTGTCATGGCAAGTCCAGTGCTCAGGCCATAAAAAATGCGATCTTGGAGGCGGTTCATATGGTTCGAAATAACGTCAATGATGTCATTGCCAGAAATCTTGGCGCCGACGACAGGGAAGTATCTACAGGTGTATGATGGGAACCGTGATTCTGGGTACCGGCTCAAGTTTGCCAAAACGAATAATGACCAATAAGGACCTGGAGACCATTATTGATACCGACGATGCCTGGATTCAATCCAGAACCGGGATCAGGAACAGGCGGATTGGCGGTGCAGGTGAACAGACCCATCAACTTGCAGCGGCTGCCTCGCGCAAGGCATTGGGAATGGCAGGTCTTTCAGCGGAAGAACTTGATCTTATAGTAGTCGGCACCATCAGTTCGCATATGCTGATGCCGTCCTGTGCCTGTTTTGTCCAGAAAGAACTGGGAGCGACAAATGCCTTTGCCTATGATATCAATGCCGCCTGTTGCGGGTTCATCTACGGCATGGACATGGCTGACAAGTATATTCGCTCCGAACATCACAAAAAGATTCTGGTGATAGGGGCCGAGACCCTTTCCGGTCGACTGAACTGGAAGGATCGCAACACCTGTATACTTTTCGGTGACGGCGCCGGAGCTGCAGTTTTTGGACACACCCGGGACAAAGAGCGGGGGGTTCTCGGCTCCAATATGCATTCCGATGGAAGGTTATGGAAACTTTTGCATATGCACGCACCTCCAAGCTATAATCCGGATCTTGAGGTGGCGGACAATCCGGGGGCCTATATCATCATGGAAGGACGTGAGGTCTTTAAATATGCCGTAAAGGCCATGGAAGATTCTGTGCGCGGGCTTTTAAAACAGGTCAACATCAGCCTTGATTCGATAAAATTATTTATTCCTCATCAGGCAAATACCCGTATCTTGAAGAATGTGGTCGAAAGGCTGGGTTTTCCCGAAGATCGAGTATTTGTAAATGTTCCTGATTACGGGAATACCTCGGCCGCATCGGTTCCCATAGCCCTGGATGAAGCAAACAGACAAGGTCTGTTTAGCCGGGGAGATACTATTCTGCTCTGTTCCTTTGGTGGCGGTTTGACCTGGGGTGCATCCCTGATTAAGTGGTAAATAGGAGAGAAAATGGATTATTTTTTATCTGAAGAACAACAGATGATTGTTGATATCGCCAGACAGATTACGGATGAGAAGATTGTTCCCAGGCGAGCCGAACTTGACAAAAAACATCAGTTTCCGCGGGAAATCCTAGACGAAATTGCTCGTGCCGACCTGTTTGGCGTGCCCATCCCCGAGGAGTATGGCGGATTTGGCGGCGGCTGTTTTGATATAGTCCTGGCCCTGGAACAGCTGGGGCGCGGGTGCATTGGGGTCGGCACCGCCTTTGCCGCAAGCTCTCTCGGAGTCTATCCCATTCTTATCTCCGGTTCTGATGAACAGAAAAAGAAATACCTTCCCGATGTAGCTTCGGGAAAGAAATTTGCCGCTTTCGGTCTGACCGAGGCAAATGCCGGCTCCGATGCGTCAGGGATTCAGACCACTGCGGTTCCGGATGGTGACGATTGGATCTTAAATGGCACCAAGCAATGGATTACCAATGGCGGCGAGGCGCAGATTTATACAATTGTCGCGATTACTGACCGGAGTAAAGGGGCGCGAGGGGCCTCAATGTTTATTGTTGAGGAGGGAGATCCCGGTTTTTCATGCGGCCCAAAGGAAAAGAAGATGGGGATCAGAGCATCATCCACAACAGAGCTCATATTCAAGGATTGCAGGATACCCAAGGACAGGATTATCGGCAGAAGAGGTACCGGATTTATCACGGTTATGAAGACGCTGGACTCGTCTCGACCCGGGATAGCCGCACTGGGAGTCGGCCTTGCCCAAGGGGCATTGGACGAGGCTGCCAGTTATGCAAAACAACGTGTTCAATTCGGCAAACCGATTGTGGCATTTCAGGCGGTCCAGCACATGCTGGCGGATATGAGATCGG
>JAJYAX010000303.1 GCA_021779275.1 Deltaproteobacteria bacterium
CATACATAATCCTGAGCGCCCCCTGACAGAGACTATCCGGCAGCAGTGGGTGACTTGCCGCAAGCTCCGGGGTCGCGGCTATCTTGTCGTTGATCTTCGGGTTATACTTCATGGTGCAGGAGCCCAACGGGTACATCCCCGTATCGACCCCAAAATTCCACTGGGAAAGCCGGGTGTAATGGCGAATGACATCCACCTCGCTCAGGTCCGGGAAATCAGGGCCTTCTCCCAGCAGCTCAGCATCGATCAGGGCCGCCGGCACGTCGCTTGCCGGGATATCCATCCCCCGGCGTCCCCTTTTCCCCTTTTCCCAGAGCAGAGGCTCGTTTAAGATCAATCCGCCCGTGGCTAAAATGTTTTTCATTTTTTCACCTCCCCGACAACAGCATCCATGATTTCCACGCCTGTAGTCTCGGTCACGCAGAAGAGATACATGTCTTTCATTCCCGGATAATAGGCACCCAGCTCCAGTCCGGCGACGATCTTCTTTTTCAGAAGCCGGTCGGCCGCCGGTTTGAAGGGACTGGCAAATTCCACCACGAACTCGTTGAAGGTGGGGGACTCAAAACAGATCTTCGCCCCGGCCTTGGTAAGCCGGGCCTTGAAATATTCCGCCTTGTCGTAGTTCAGCCGGGCCAGATCCCGGATGCCTGCGCCGCCCAGGGCGGCCATATAGATGCCGGCGGTCATCGCACACAGCCCCTGATTGGAGCAGATATTGGAGGTGGCCTTCTCCCGCCGGATATGCTGTTCTCGAGTTGCAAGGGTCAAGACGTAGCCTCGCCTGCCGTCCAGGTCGGTGGTCTGCCCAACCAGACGACCCGGCATGGTGCGCACATACCGGTCCAGACAGGCAAACATCCCCAGCCCCGGTCCGCCGAAGGACCTCGGCATACCGAAACTCTGGCCCTCGCCGCAGACGATGTCGGCGCCGCAGCTCCCCGGATTTTTGAGCAGTCCATAGGCCAGCGGCTCGGTGAAGCAGGTGATAAAGAGAGCATCGCAGCCGTGGACCGCCCCGGCCGCCGCATCAAGGTCCTCGATCACCCCAAAGAAATTCGGCGACTGGAGGGCCACTGCTGCCAGCTCTCCCAGCCCGGCGAGACCCGCGAGATCGGTGCGGCCGTCCGCCAGGACCGGTAGTTCGACAAGCTCGAATTCCGTGGGGCGAAAATAGGTCGCGGCCACCTGCCGGTAATGGGGATGGACGGCGCCGGAGACGGCCACCTTCTTCTTTTTGGAGATCCTGACCCCCATCAGGAGCGCCTCGGCGAAGGCCGAGGCGCCGTCATAGATGGAGGCATTGGCCACGTCCATCCCGAGCAGCCGGGCGGTCAGGGTCTGATATTCAAAGATTCCCTGCAGGGTCCCCTGGGCCATCTCCGGCTGGTAGGGGGTGTAAGAGGTCAGAAATTCCGACCTGCCGGTCAGGGCCGGGATAATCGCCGGGATATGATGATCATAACTTCCGGCGCCGATCAGCACCTTGAAATCTGGCTTTATGGCAAGCATTGCGGCGAGTCCCCGGACATGATCGTTCAGTTCCCACTCGGTCATGGGCGCCGGCAGATCCATCACGCCGTCGCGGCGGCAGTCCTCGGGCACGGAAGCAAACAGGCCATCAAGACTGCCGACGCCGACTGTCCCGAGCATGGACTCGATTTCTTCACGGGTATGAGGTAAATAGCGCATAATTTTTCCTCAGAGAATGTTATGGGGTCAGCCTCAGGCCTTTCAGCCGTTCAACATATCCAGATATTCATCTACGGACAGGAGTTCATCCAGCTCGGAGAGATCGGCAGGCCTGATCCTGACCAGCCAGTTCTCATAGGGGTCCTTATTCACCAGCTCGGGGGCGTCTTCCAGGGCCTCATTAACCTCGATGATCTCGCCGGTCAGCGGCAGATAGATTTCGGACACGGCCTTCACCGACTCCAGCGTCCCGAACTCCTCCCCCTGGCTGAATTCGTCACCCACCTCCGGCATCTCCACATAGACGATATCCCCGAGCTGGTCCTGGGCATAATCGCTGATCCCGACAAGGGCCGAGTCCCCGTCGATCCTCACCCACTCATGATCTTTGGTATAGTGCAGATTTTCCGGCAGGTTGAGTTCATTTATCTCTTTCATGTTCTGCTTCCCCTCTCTTATGGTTAATGAACGCCAAATCGAATTCTCCTTTCATCCCGGCTCGGGCCTTATAGCATCGACGCCATCGCGCACCGGGCGGTCCGGTCGGGCCGGATATCCACCCGTATCTCCACCCTGATCCGCCGTTTTCCATCGGTCAGAATAACCTCCCGGCCGGCCGTGATCGGCCCTTTCACCTTCACAAAACCGCAACACAGGCCCTTGGCGTTGAAATCCTTCGGCCGCCCCGACGCCTCGGGCGTTGCAATGCCGACGATGGCCCGGCCGACCCGGCCGATGGACATGTCGGTGGTGCAGGTCAGAATGCTGCCGATCCTGAGGCCGTAGGCATCCGTCACAAAGCTGTCCTCTCCGGCATTTATCTTGCGGGGATCATATCCGGCAAAGGGTAATGTATACTCTTGATCCGTGCAGTGCAAGAGGGCATCCGCCCCGATAAAGTCCTTGCAGAACCCCCGGCCCGTCTTGTCCCAGGCCAGCGCGAACAGCCAGGGATTGTTGACAAAGGGCCAGTGGCCGATATCCTGGTGGGACAGGGGGAGGACGGCGCCCGTCCGCAGGGAATCCCTGGCGGCCAGGCCGCAGGGGATCAGATTGAATTCCCGCCCCGCGGCCAGGAGCATCTCCCAGAGACCGACCGCAGCCGGGAGCTCGACGTAGAGTTCAAAGCCGAATTCACCGGTATAGCCGGTCCGCGAGACCATGACCGGCGTTCCGTCCAGCAGTTCGACCCGGAAACCGCCGGGTTCAGCGTCTCCAAACCAGCCCTTGAAGGAAAAATAGGCCATCTGCTGCAGGACCGATTCCGGATCTCTAAGAATCTTTTTCAGGATCCTGGCCGAGGCCGGTCCCTGGACATCCATCTTGCCCACCCGGTCGGTGAGATCGGTGACTACCGGATCCGTCCCCTCCCTGTTGTTATGCAGGTGCGCGGCGATGGGCCCGCCCATCCCGGCATTGACCACCACCATATAGAGATCGCCTGCAATCTGATAGACGATAGAGTCATCAATGACATGGCCCCGGGTATCGAGAAAGACCCCATATACGCATCTCCCGGACACCATCGGCGCCCTGTTCAGGCCGAGACAGGCATCCAGATCCTTGGAAAAACACCGCTGCAGCAGCTGCCGGGCCGCCTTTCCCTGTACGGTGAGCACGGCCATATGGCTGGTGTCAAAGACTCCGGCCCCGGTCAGAACCGCCAGATGCTCGTTTCTTGCGCCACTGGGGTACCAGAGCGGCATATGGTAGGAGGCAAAGGTCGCCATATTGGCCCCTCTGGCCAGATGCCACGCGTGCAAGACCGTTCTGAACTCCTTTTCCATGACTTCACCCTGCGGATAATTTCATTAAAAGACGCCGTTCATCGATTTTTCCGCGGCGCCATACCTGTTGAGTTCTTTCCATACCTTTATCTTTTCAAAACCGCGCCAGCATTTCAAGAAGATTACTGATCATACCCCTGAAAATTGCTGCTCCCGGCCCCGGTTCCGCCTGTCTCCGCGTCC
>JAJYAX010000304.1 GCA_021779275.1 Deltaproteobacteria bacterium
TAGCGTATCGTTTTTTTTTGCAACCGGCAACCCGGAATCGTGCAGGCGTCAACACGTTTATTCACGCCATGGGTTGCCGTCCGTTGCTGCCGTAACTGAAGCCCGTCTCCTTAATGCTCTGTCGGTGATTGCAGACCCTGATACTTGGCGTAAAGATCATGCAGCCTGCGGCGGCTGTTCCGCAGAGTGCGCGAATAATCGTCGGCCATCCAGCGCGGCTCGCTGATCGAGTAGAGATCCTTGGCCAGTTCGTCCAGAGAAAATTCGATGGCCCGGCACCATTCTCCGGTGCAGATGCTGTCGATTGTGCGTGAAGCCTCGATATCATTTTCAAGCTGGGTCAGACTGTCGATCAGATTTTTGATGAAGCCCCGATGGGTCATCTGAAAAGACTCAACCATTCTCTTTTGCGTGTTCATTGTTCTACCTCCTGATTTTTACAACCACCCCTGGCGGTTATGGTTCCGATCCGGTGGTTGGGCGCCATGATCTGTGCTTCTCGTTAACAATAATCATTCCCGGATTCTTCCGGAAGGACCCGGAAGTGGACTGCCCCGGAAATCGGCCAGGGGGCTTTTATACCTGAAACGCTATCCTTTCGGCCAGCCGGCGGAGATCGGCGGCATCCTCCAGACCATCCAGAAAGCGCCGGGGAATACCGGAAAGTCCGGTCTGGGCTCCGGCCAGCGCCCCTGTGAGGATGGCCCGGGCCTGGTTCTGCCCGCCGCCGTTGACGGCATGCAGGACCGCGGATTCAAAATCATCGGGAAACCGTGCCGCCAGGTAGTAGGCCGCCGGCAGTTGATGATAGATGGCGCAGGGCATACCGTAGACCAGGGACACCTTCCAGGCGGGCTCGATCCGGATCTCCGGGTCGGCGGCCGCGGCAGCCATGCAGGACGGCGAGAGCAGGGCGTCGGGTGAGGCGAAGAGCCCGGTCCGCGGCGGATCGGGGGCTCCCGGCCGGGGCGGCTGCAGGTTGTCGCCGGTGACGGCATGGAAAGGCAGCTTCCCTGTCTTGACCAGCTGCATCAGCCTGCCGGAGAGCTTGGTGTCGAGCCGGTGTCCCTGCACCAGCAGGCTCAACACAGCGCCGTAGGCCACCGTCATCGAGACCACGGTGGCATCCGACTGCGTCAGGATGGCATTGCCGGTCACCGCCCTGGCCAGTGTGTCCGGCTGCCGGGCGTAGCGGACGGCGATGGCAAGAGTGCGCTCGATCGCCTCCGTGGTGTCGGCATGCCCTCCGGTCCGGCTCCAGGGCAGGTTCTGCTGCACCCTTCTCCGCCAGGCCTCCCGGATGGACTGGCTGGTATAGCCGCCCGGCCCGTTTGCCGGGGTGCCGTCGAGCAGCGGGAAAAGCTCTTCCTCCAGCCTCCGGCAGAAATCCGGCTCATCGTACCCGCCGCAGCCGGCAAGCGACCGCATCATCAGGGTCAGAATAAAGCCGGCCTGTGAAAGCTGTCCGGCCTTGAGGCCCGCGTGGTAGCGGTCCGGCCGGGGATCGGTATAGCCGGAGATCCAGTCGCCGTAGTCGCGCCGCATCTCCGCCAGATCGTAATACCAGTGCGGTCCAAGGGCCAGGGCGTCGCCGATCAATGCACCCATAAGGGCGCCGGCTGCACGTTCCGCAAGTGTTGTCTCGGGCATAGCATTCTCCTTTGTGAGCTGTCCGGATCTGTCAGGCTTGAGCGTGGTGCCGGTTCCCTTGAAGAAGATCCTGGATGTGAAAGAAAAATCCGGTCATTAACAGGACATGGTCTGAGTGTCAGCGGGTTTTTTTACCGAACTTCTGAAAACGTGAGCAGGATAGGTGCCGAGATGAACAACACGCTTGGCAAAAAAACGCAGCTCCTCGAAGGCAAGCTGCAGTGAATCTTCGTCAACATGTCCTTCCACGTCCGCGAAGAAACGGGCAACGTTGAAATGCTTGTCAACATAGCTCTCGAGTTTGACCATCTGTACCCCGTTGGTGGCAAAGCCGCCCAGCGCCTTATACAGTGCTGCCGGAATGTTTCGTACCTCAAAGCTGAAACTGGTGAGATAGCGCTTTCTTCTCACAAATTCCGGAATGTGGTTGTCCCGTGAGAATACCAGAAAGCGGGTGGTGTTGTGAGCCGCGTCCTGAACATCCTTCATCAGGACCTTAAGACCATAGATTTCTGCCGCCAGTTCCGAGCTGATGGCTGCCTGGGTCTTGTCGTTCCATTTTTTTATATCGGAGGCAGCTTTCGCCGTATCCGCAACGACATGTTTGTCAAGTCGCAGATCTTCTATGATTTTCCTGCACTGCGGGAGGGCATGGACATGACTGTGCACATCTGTCAAGTCTTCCTGTCTCGCCCCCGGCAGCCCGAGCAGACAGTGCCGGATCTGCTGGAAATGCTCCCTGATGATATAGAGTTCCCCGTTGGGGATGAGGTGGTGGACATCGGCTACCCGTCCTGCCAGGCTGTTGTCGACAGGAATCATGGCAAGGTCTGCTTTTTTCTCTCTGACGGCCAGAAAGGCGGCCTCAAATGAGACGCTGGGGATCGTCTCAAGCTCGGGGTACACCTTCCGGCATGCCAGATCCGAGTAGCTTCCGGCCATCCCCTGATACGCGATTCTTTTAAATTTTTCCATATCTTTCTTATGTTAGAGTTTTTCAATATGCGGCGGGGCTGAAATTTTCCATCCATGGCCAATAAACCGCCGGGTTACTCCCAATGTGTTCTTTTATCTTAAAATACGCAACAAAATATGGTAAGCCTCTCGGAGAACGTGTGTTTTACAATAACCGGGCGGGAAGGCTGGGCGGATCGCGAGGCGCTTGCCCCGATAAACCCGGCATGCAGGCCGAACCCTCTTTTCCTTTATTGACAGATGGCCAAGACCTTTATCACCGATTCACTCACCGGCAGCCGCATCCCGTTCCTGCGCGGTATTCTGATCCGTTCCCTGCAGGACAGCGGACTGCCGTTCGAAAAGGCCTACGAGATCTCCTCGCTGGCGCGCGACGGGCTGGCCCTCACCCGCAGGACCGAGTTTCAGTCCATGGAACTCAGGGAGATGGTCGTCGACTTCCTGGCCAAAGAGGGTTTTTTCGACATCATCGCCCGGTATTCCGACCGTTCACTGCCTGCCGACCCCATCACCGTCATCGAACGGGACGGGACGCGCGCAGGATTTTCCACCAGCGACAACCGCCGTCTCCTCGAATCCTGCGGGCTTACTCCCGATGAGGCCATGCTGGTGATCGGCAAGCTGAAGGATTCCCTGGCCCAGGAAAACAGGCGTGAGCTGTCCGCGGCCCTCCTCGGATACCGGACCTATCAGATCCTGAAGAACGAATTCGGCCCTCCCTATGATCAGAACTATCTGGTCTGGAAAAAGTTCCAGCAGAGCGGCAAGCCTCTGCTGCTGCTGATCGGCGGGGCCACCGGCAGCGGTAAATCCACCATAGCAACGGAGATTGCCCACAGTCTCGACATTGTCAGGACCCAGTCCACCGACATGCTCCGGGAGGTGATGCGGATCATGCTCCCGCCCGGACTCCTGCCCATCCTGCATGTCTCGTCTTTCAATGCCTGGCAGACCCTGCCCCGGGTCAGAAGCACCGCTGGCCCGCCGTCGGACGCCCTGCTGATAGACGGCTACTCAATGCAGGCGAGGCTGC
>JAJYAX010000305.1 GCA_021779275.1 Deltaproteobacteria bacterium
CGGTGTGACCGGACTTCTGGCCGGTGACGGTTCTTCCACGGGGATGATGGAGCAGTTCAACTCCTACCTGCTCAATCTCAACGACACCACCCAGGGGATGTACGCGACAAAGAAAACGAATTATCAAAGCATGATACGGGATCTGGATAGCCAGATCAGCACAAAAACCGAAGCATTGAACAAAGAGGAAGCGTCCATGAAGGCCCGCTTTACGGCCATGGAGCTTCTGGTCAGCAATCTGAACTCGCAGAGCAGTTACCTGAACACGCTGTACAGTATGGCCGGCACCAGCAATACCTCAAGCTCCATTGGTTCGTCAAGCACGGCAAGCACAGGCTGATCATAACATATTAAGCATTCACACAACCGAGCAGCAATCAAGTGGAGTTTCATCATATGGACGCATACAGCCAATACCAGGAAAATCAGATCATGGCGGCATCCCAGGAGCAAATACTCCTGATGCTCTATGACGGGGCGATACGTTTTACCCGTCGCGCCATGTCAGGTCTCGACAACAATGATCTCACGGAGTTCCATAAGGGCATTAAAAATTCCCTGGCGATCATCACGGAATTCTCCAATTCTCTCAATCACACCATCGGCGGCGAGATCGCGGCGAATCTTGACGCCCTCTATGACTTTATGATCCGGGAGTTGACCCAGGCAAATCTGCATAAGGATATGGCGAAATTGAGGGTGGTTGAAACCTTGCTGATGGACCTGAGGGCCACCTGGGGAGAGGCGGTGGAGATCAACAAACAGGAAAACGCTCAGGCGATCCGGCCGGTTGCCATTCCAAAACCACCGTCACAGATCGCCTTATCCGAAGGGTTCACCCCGGCCGCCATTCCCAGACCGCCGTCACAGGCCGTTTTATCCGAAGGATATACCTCCTTCAAACGGCCGGCCGCCATTCCACGGCCGCCGCTAAAGGATTCGTTGCCTGAAGGGTATGTCCCCTTATCCATATCCCGCTGACAAGCCTATGAAAACAGAAATGCAGGGGCCGCAACCGGCTCTCTTACAATCAGCACGAGAATATGAACATGTCCTGGATTTCCTGCGGACAGTCGACGAGGAGATCGGCACAGCCTCTCCCGCCCGGCTGCTGGAGATCAATCAATCATTGGCGGAACTTCAGGGGCGGGCGGCGCAGGCTGACCGGCTTTTGTTGGCGCAGACAGGCAATCAGACGCCGCAGGAAGGGCCGATCCACCCCCTTGTTGAGAACCGCGAGAGGCTTATCAGGGATATCCTCCTGCTCAATGAACGCATACGGGCAAAGGCCTCGGGGGTGAAATCGCACCTTGCCTTTGAGCTGGGAAAGCTCCGGAATGGCCGGTCCGCAATGCATGGATACAAACAACAGCAAAACGACCAGGGCCGGATAGTGAACCGGTCGTCCTGATGCGCCTCCCGACGGCTTCCGCCTGCCGCAGGCCAATCAAACTTGACAGACTGGTAAAAACCTTCTAAAGCTGCAGAGGCGGCACGATGCAGTAACGAATCACGAGGCCTGAACCGTCGGCGAGGTGCTTTTCTCGATACCGATACTCTTCCAGGAAAATGACCCGATGCAGACCGTGGAAATGCAATTTATCGATGCCATACATAACTACGGGCTTTTCCAGCAGGCTGCAACCCTGCTTATAGAAGAGATCCCCGGACTGACCCCGGATGATATCTATCAGCGCTGCAGTGAACTCGCGGCTCTGCAATGTGAGCTTACCGAGGGCCAGAGCCATCTCTTTGTTCTGATGGAGTTTGTCGGGCCGGAGATTCTCGACCAGCCCTTCATCGGTGAATTTCAGCGCGCCCTGCAGAAGTCCATCCGTACCAGTGATATGCTCCGTGCCGAAATCCTTCATTACAAGAATGCAGATACCAGATGCAGAATGGAACTCGCAGACAAAACGAACCCTTGATGGGGCTGGCCAGACTGATGAAAATGGCCTTCGACGGCGCCGATCTCGCCCCTTTGGGGCAATCGCTGATCAGCCGCGCCGAAAAAGACCCCGATGACGCCGACGCCCTGATGGATCTGTCGATCATACTGCAGCTCAAATACCAGCCCGAGATCGCACTCGATGTGCAGGCCCGGGCGCTGGGCATCAAAACCCTCTACCATCTTCCTGCAGCAGGAAACGCCGCCATCAGGCTTCTTGCCATCATGGCGCCGGGGGATCTGATGACCAACACACCTCTGGAATTTCTGGTCGAAGGTTCGACCATCTCGCTGGATATGCTCTATGTCGGGACAGGATTGCCCCTTCCATCCCCCCTGCCCGATCATGACCTGCTCTTCATCGCGGTGGGAGAATCAACCGGAACCCGGCCCCTTCTCGAAGAACTGGCCGAAATCATGAAAGAATGGCCCCGTCCGGTACTCAACCAGCCGGAGAGCATCCTTAAAACCTCGCGGGAGGAGGCTCCGGCCTGCCTGGCCCCCATTGCCGAAGTCATCATGCCTTCTTCTCTGCGCACAGCCAGAGGAACATTGGCAACCGGCCCCCTCCCCGCGTTTCCATTCATCATCAGACCCGTTGACTCCCACGCCGGACATGGATTGGCAAAGATTGAGAATGCGGGAGAAATCTCAAGCTATCTTGAGGCCATGCCGGAGCCTGCGTTCTTTGTCTCTCCATTCTTCGATTACAAAAGCGCCGACGGCATGTACAGAAAATATCGCGTCCTGCTGATAGACGGCCAGCCCTATGCCTGCCACATGGGAACCTCCGAAAACTGGATGATTCATTATCTCAATGCCGGTATGGCTGAAAGCCCTGAAAAACGCGAGGAAGAGGCTCGGTTCATGGCTGATTTCGACACCGGATTCGGGAAGCGTCATCGCGTCGCCTTACAGGGCATCCACGCCGCCCTGCATCTCGACTACCTGGTTATCGATTGCGCCGAGACCCGGGACGGGAGGCTGCTGGTCTTTGAGATGGATACCGGCGCGGTAGTCCATGCCATGGATCCGGCTGATGTTTTTCCATACAAGGCGCCGCAGATGAAGAAAGTGTTTTCCGCATTTTACGACATGCTGACAAGCACTCTGGATGCGCACGTTTAAGGACGTCCAAACCGGAGAACTCCCCGACACCCTGAGTCTTCTTCTGGAGGGAGGGGATGCCAGGATCCGGATCGTCTCGGGATGCAACGAATACGGGTGCAGGCCCAATCCTGATCCCGCTCTTATCTCCTTCGCCTCCTGTACGGCATCCACCATATCCGAATCCGGATTCGCCGCAGCCGATGCCTTGCGGCAGAGAATCGTCAAGGAACCATCCGGATTCACCTGTGATCGTGAGTTCAGCCGGATCCGGCAGGAGTTGGCCTCGCTCTGCGATCTGCAAGATCCGGGCGGACTTAAAATCCTCTTCGCCGCATCGGGAACGGACATTCATCTGATCGCCTCCCGCCTGATCGCGCCGGAACATATGATAATGGTCGAGGCCGCCGAGACGGGAAGAGGTGTGCCTTTGGCCCTGTCCGGACATCACTTCGGCACCGGCTCCGCCCGTGGCCGATGCCTCGCCCGGGAAGACGCCCTGGCTGAAGATACGATTTTTTCTGTGTCCGAGGTAAGCATCAGGAATGCGGACGGCGTGTCCAGGGATGCCCGGGAAATCGAT
>JAJYAX010000306.1 GCA_021779275.1 Deltaproteobacteria bacterium
AACCATGCAGAAGATTTTCAGAAAAGACACAGGATCCAACCAATAAATACAGCTATCCGATTCCCTGCCCCACACTCTTTTTAAAATAATACGTCCCTGTAATGATACATAAATCTGGCAGAGGTTTGAATAATACGTTAAGATACGCGAAGAAATCAGCAAGGTATTTGCGGTCTCATTTCCCTGCATCCATCACTACGACCTATTGACCTTTACCAAGGAGATCGATTCATGAAATTACCGAAAGCCCATGAAATGCAGATGCTTGATAGATGTGCGATAGACGATTTCGGCATACCTGGTATTGTTCTGATGGAAAACGCCGGGTTGGGGACAGTGCTGATGATGGAGAAAGAACTTGGGCCGGCAAGGGATCATTTCGCCATCATTTTTATTGGTCCCGGAAATAACGGCGGCGACGGATTAGTCATTGGCAGACATCTTCATCAACGAGGCTGTGAAGCCATATTCTTCTTCCTGGTGCATCCGGATGAATTAAAAGGAGATGCAGCTACGAATCTGAATATCATCCGCCTCTTGAAACTCCCCTTTCATGTTATCGACAATGCACGGCGGGTACAAACAATCCCTGTTCTTTTTAAGCAGATAGAATCACGAGGCAAGCCTTGTTATGCCGTTATAGATGCACTCTTCGGCACAGGTCTTACCCGTGAGATATCCGGGCATTTCGCTGCAGCCATCGATCTGATGAACCGCCCCGATTTTGCCCATAATGTCCCGATAGTGGCCGTTGACATTCCATCCGGAATGGATTCCGACAGTGGCCGCATTTTTGGAAAGAGTGTGAAGGCTAAATTGACCGCCACCTTCGGCTGTGCGAAACCGGGGCAGATTATGCACGGTGGTTCGGAATTCACCGGAAAATTACATATTATCGATATCGGTATTCCACCTGAAGTCTTTCATAAAACCGCCATCCCCACCGAGCTTATTACAGAAGATATTGCTACCTATTGGTTAGGAAACCTGGCGCGAGAAAAATCTTCCCATAAAGGCAGTCACGGCCACCTTCTCATTCTGGCCGGATCAGTCGGAAAAACCGGAGCTGCCATACTCGCTGCAAAAGGAGCGCTGAGAAGCGGATGCGGATTGGTAAGCCTCTGCGTTCCCTATGATCTCAATGCTATTTTCGAGACGAGTTTGGTAGAGGCGATGACCATTCCCTTGCCTACCTCTGCCTCAATTATCAACATGAGCGACCTCCCGGTTATCAAAAGGCACCTTAAAGGAAAGAAAGCTGTCGTTCTTGGTCCGGGGGTAGGTACCGACAAGAGAACTGCCGACCTCGTTCTCAACCTCTACCACACCTTAACGCTCCCAATAGTCCTGGATGCAGATGCCTTGAATATTCTTGCTGATCACAAATCACAATTAAGAACACCCGCCGGACCCAGAATTCTGACGCCTCATCCTGGGGAATTGGCTCGCCTCATAGACACTACCACAGGTGAGATTCAAAATAACCGCCTGCAGGCTGCCAGGACTGCATCTGCCGCCTTCAATGGCGACAAGGACGGAAATGTAATTATTGTTTTAAAAGGCGATGGAACAATAATTGCCTCCAGTGACGGAAATGCCATGATCAATACCAGCGGCAATCCGGGGATGGCGACGGGTGGCATGGGAGATGTCCTGAGCGGAATTATAGGGGCTCTGATCTGCCAAGGATTTTCCTGCCTGCAGGCTGCCGGTGCGGGCGTATTTCTCCATGGCACAGCCGGCGACGATCTTTATCAAAAAACAGGCTATGGCTATACGGCAACGGAACTTTCCGACAATATACCATTCGTCCTTAAAAAATATATTCAGGAGACATCATGAAAACAGCCGTGGATATAATGACTTCAAATATTATCACCGTCACAACCGAAACCTCAGTGCAAGAGCTGGCAAAAATTCTCTCGGATAACAATATCAGCGGGGTACCGGTAGTGGATAATGCCGGGAATCTTCTCGGGGTCGTGACTGAGAACGATCTTATTGATCAGTCGAAAAAACTCCACATCCCGACTGTCATCACTATTCTCGACTCTGTCTTCTATCTGGAGAATCCCAACAGGATGGAAAAAGAAATGAAAAAAATGGCAGGTGCAACAGTCCTCGATATTTACTCGTCCGAACCAGTCTCAGTCAATGAAGATACAACGCTTGATGATATAGCGACAATTATGGCGGAAAAAAACATCCACACCCTGCCGGTTGTCCGAAATACTAAATTAATCGGAGTAATTGGGAAAAAAGATATTATTAAAACGCTGATGCTCTGACCTGTCTTCAGCGAAAACAAGGAGTGGAAATCCATACTTACCAATCAATAGGATTGTATCCGTGTTCGACCAGATACCTGTTGCATTTTACAAACACCCCTGACCCCAGGAATCCTTTATGCGCAGAAAGCGGTGATGGATGACTGGTTTGAAGAATCAGGTGTTTTTCCTGATCAATTGTCCCCTTTTTCTTTTGTGCAAAGGCTCCCCAGAGCATAAAGACGATATGCTCTTTTTTCTTTGCTATGGTCTCGACAATATTATCGGTTAATTTCTGCCACCCAATATTCGCATGAGAGTTCGGACTCTTGGCAATCACAGTCAGACTTGCATTAAGCAAAAGGACACCTTGTCCAGCCCATCTTGTCAGGTCAGTTACGCAACATCTATTCTCTCCATTATAGATACTATTATTTATCTCAGTGAAAATATTTCGTAAAGATGGTGGGATAGGTATCCCTTGCCGAACAGAAAAGCACAAACCATGCGCTTCAGGCCCCAGACCGGGATGTTCGTTGAAATACGGATCCTGGCCGAGTATGACAACCCGTAAGGAGTCAAATGTGGTCAAGCGCATGGAGTTGAAAACCATTTCTCTTGGGGGGAAGACCTTTTTTCCATTTGCGGCTTCCCCATAGGCCTTCCGCATCAACTCTTTATGATATCCCTCCCGCATAAGCGGGACTTCTTCTTCCCAGAGCATGGATATGTACTATGAAAATTTGATTAAAATTAGTGAACGTCAATATTGAAATCAATTACAACGTTAGGCGGCAAGAACCTGTTCTTTGGCCTTCAAATGGAGGTCCTCTATCCTTTTTACAATCCCGCTTTCATCTCTGATTATCTCAGGCTGGCATTTTTGATGAATATTCATACTCAACCTTTTGCATAAACAATTTCTTGGATCCAGGATAAAGGCCAAGCCATTATTGTTCTGAATGGCACGCACACCCATCTCACCATCAGTCTCGTTTCCTGAAAGAATAACCCCGGCGACATGATTCTTAAAAATGGAAGTAATGGAACACATAGTTGCATCGATCGAACTCACGCCCGGAGAAAGATTCTCAGTGCATCGTAAGGTATAATTGGCACTATATGGTTTTAAAGATATATTCTCGTTACAAGAGCCTACGTAACAATTTCCGCCCTCAATAATCAACCCGTCATGAATTCGCACGACTTTCATATTGCTAATGGAATCAAGATAGTCTGTAAATGCATCAACATGATCTTCCCTTGCATATATTTGCACAATAATTGAGCCGCTCATATGGGCATGAAGATTTGGAATAATATTGAGAAGATTTGAATACCCCCCTTCGCCGGCGCCAATAAATGTTA
>JAJYAX010000307.1 GCA_021779275.1 Deltaproteobacteria bacterium
CCGCCAGGGCCCGGATATCTTCAGGCCGTTGGCGGAGAGGAGGCAGGAGCAGGCGCATGGTGGTGATCCGGAAGAGGAGGTCGCTCCGGAACTCATGGCCTTCCACCATCTCGTCGAGGTCCCGGTTGGTGGCGGCGATCAGGCGGAAGTCGCTGGTCTGCTCCTGGGTATCGCCCACGGCCCGGAAGGTCCGTTCCTGCAGGACGCGGAGAAAGGCCTTCTGGATGGAGAGGGGCATCTCGCCGATCTCGTCGAGGAAGAGGGTGCCGTTATCGGCGAGCTTGATCAGCCCGATGCGGTTGTCCTGAGCGCCGGTGAAGGCCCCTTTGCGGTGTCCGAAAAGGGTTGATTCGACGAGGGATTCGGTGAGTGACGCACAATCGACAAAGACGAATTTACCGGTGGAGCGGCGGCTGTTTTCGTGGATGGTCCGGGCAAAGAGTTCCTTGCCGGTGCCGGTCTCTCCGGTGATCAAAAGATTCGAGTCGGAATGGGCGGCCTGGGTCATAAGTTTAAAGCAGGCCTTCATGCGCGGACTGGTCCCCACCACCTTGTTAACAGTGAGGATTTCGCCCTCGCCCTTGCTCTTCTTCTCTTCCCGGTATTTCAGGGCGCGGTTCAGGGTCAGGGTTATTTCCTGGACGCTGGAGGGTTTGAGGATATAATCCCAGGCTCCGCCCTGGATGGCCAGCTCCGCGCCGTCCGGATCTCCCTTGCCGGTGAGGATTATCACCTCCGGCGGGTCGGCCATCTCCATGAATTCGGGGAGAAGGTCGAGGCCGTTGCCGTCGGGGAGACGTACGTCAAGAAAGAGGATGTCAAAGGGATCACGGTGGGCGGCGAGGCGGCCCGAATGCATGGAATAGGCCGACCGGCAGTGGTGGGAGAGCCTGGTCCCCAAGCTGCTCAGGGTCTCGCAGATCTCCTGGTCGTCGTCTATAATCAGTATATTCGCCATGGTTCTAGTCTCCAGCCAGGATGGTGTTGATGGTGAATGTCAGATCGATCGTATTATAGGGTTTTATGAAGACTCTGTGGATCGACGGGATGGCATGGGCGGCTTTTATGGCATCCTCTCTTCCGGAGATGAGGATGGACGGCATCAACGGGTTTATGGCATGAATCCGCTGAATAAGCTGGATGCCGTTGATGGCGGGCATGTCGTAATCGGTGATCAGCAGGTCATACCTTTCCGGGTCGGCCGCGACCAGATCGAGGGCCTCGCTCGGCGTCCCCGTGGCGGTGACGGCATAGCCCGCGTTTCCCAGGATCCGCGGCGTGGTGTGGAGTTGATCCTCATCGTCTTCGACAAAGAGAATACTGCCGCCTCTGCTGCTGGAGGGGACATCCTCCGGCTGGGGAAGGTCGTCCGCCGCGGAGATCTTCGGGAATAAAAGTCTGAAGGTCGTCCCCCGTCCTTCCTCGCTGTCAACCTTCAGCCCTCCTTGATGCGCCTTGACGATGCCATGCACCACGGCCAGGCCCAGACCCGTCCCCTCCGTCTTGTCTTTGGTCGAGAAAAAGGGATCGAATATCTTGTCGATAATGGAGGGCGAAATACCCGGTCCGTCATCGGTCACCGTCAGCTGGATATACTCCTCCTCCTCAAGATTGAGGGCCTTGGCCTCTTCCTTTTGAAGGAGTATTTCCTCAAGGCGGACCTGCAGTTTTCCGCCCCGGTCCCGCAGGGCATGAAAGGCATTGGTGCAGAGGTTCATCATTGCCTGATAGATCTGGGTCGGATCGGCCAGGATGGAACCGATATGCGGCGAGATGGTGGAATGCATCTCGATATTTCCCGGCAGGGAGACCTCCATGAGGCCGACGACTTCCGTTACCACCGATGTTATGTCGGTTGGACGGAACCCCTCCTGTGATGGTTTGCTGAAGGCCAGAATCTGCTTGACGACCCGGCCGCCCCGGCGGGCGGCCTTGAGTACCCGCTCCAGGTCCTTGGCGGTCTGGGATTCCCGGTCGACATCCCCGATGGCAAGTTCCGTCGAGTTGATGATGGAAGTCAGGATGTTGTTGAAATCATGAGCAATGCCGCCGGCAAGCGTGCCGATGGCCTCCATCTTCTGGGATTGCAGCAGCTGCTTTTCCAGATCGAGTTCCCGGGTGATATTTTCCGCGGTGCTGAGGATGCCGACAATCTTGCCGGCCTGGTCGCGCAGCGGAACCTTGTTGACCTCGATCCAGGCCACATTGCCTTTATGGTCGGTGAGTTTTTTCCTGACCTTGCGAAAGGCCTCGCGATTGTTGAGCACGGCCGCGTCGGCGCTTTGCGACCACTGGACATACTCCGGGTCCTGGATGACATCGCTTGTTGTCTTTGAGATCACCTCGCTGGGATCATTCAGTCCGAAAAAGGCGGCAAATGTCCGGTTGGCGCCGAGATATTTGAGATCGAGGTTTTTCCAGGACACCAGCTGCGGGTTGGTGTCCATCAGGGTCTCCTGGAAGGTCAGCTGATCTTTTATCTTGCGTTCGACCTGCCTTCTGCCGATCATGGTCAGGACCAGGAATATCAGGGTCACCAGCAGGAGCAAGAGGCTGACGATGATTGTCCAGAACAGTTCCTTGGGGAGTTCGTAGAAGGCCTTTGGGGCGTTGATGAGAATGCTGCCCTCGGGGAGAAGATTCTCGGAAATCTTGAGGTGTTGCATGACCTTGTAGTCGAACTTATAGGAGCCTGCCGGTTCCTTGACCACCGGAATGGAGTCCGCCGGGGTTCCGCCCAGGATCTTCAGGGCCATATCGGCGGCGGCCTCCCCGTGTTTCTGGCCGGACAGCATGCTGCCGCCGACGGCGCCGTAGCCGAGCAGGAATTCCCAGCAGGTATAGATGGGGACACGGGAGTGCGCATAGAGCGCCGCCATCACCTCTTCGGCTGTATACGTCCGGTTGCCGATGATCTGATAATATGGAAAAAAGAAGAGAAAGGTGTCGTCGGGCAGGTTCTGGACCCGGTTCTGGGCCTCCGAGAGAGAAACCTTGGTCCAGTAGTCAACCTGCAGCCGGCTGGTGTAGCGGGGAACAACGGCCTCGATCTGTTTCTTGATGGCGCGCCCCGTGGTCGATTCGTCTCCGATGACCACCATCCGGCGCTCTTCCGGGTGCAGTTTCAGGGCTACATCGATTGTTCCGGCCAGGTCGAAATTTTCAACGACACCGGTTAGATTGCCCGCCGCCATCTGTTCATCTCGCAGGTCATTGACCCCGCAGAAGACGATGGGGACTCCGGGAAAGAGTGTGGGCCGGTAGTGCAGGGCGAAGATCAAGGCGTCATCGTCCGAGACGATCACCACATCGAAGGCCTCACCTGCAAATTTCTTCCGGAAGACCTGGAAAAGACCCTGGATAACCGGCTCGGTGTTGTATTTCTTGGCATCAAGGTACTCAACCTGCAGGTCGACTTCATAGGGACCGCTGTTCAGCTTCGAGCGTATGCCGTCGAATTCCGCGTCCGACCATTTATACCCATTGTGATAGGAGTTCAGGTAGAGGACGTTTTTTTTCAGTCCCTCTCCGCAGCCTGATCCGGGGAGAAGGATGATCAGCAGGAACAGGAGAAGGACATGCATTTTTGAGATGGCGTGAGGTGGAGTATTCATGAAC
>JAJYAX010000308.1 GCA_021779275.1 Deltaproteobacteria bacterium
TCTTTACCAATCTGCTTGAATACAGAACGAAGCTCTCCACCGGAAATTCTTCCGATTGAAAAAGGGAGTTGCCGGCCAGGAAGTCTCCCATCCGTCTTGCCGGGCTGTCCTTTAAACGGGCTATGGTGATATGCGGGGCGAATTTCCGCTGTTCCGGGGGAAGACCGCAGGCGACAAGCTTTCTCTCAATCCGGTTCCGCAGCAGAACCAGCTCGTTGGATCGGGAGAGACCCGCCCAGAGAACACGAGGCGCCCCCCGGGGCGGAAAGTGGCCGACGCCCTGAACAGCCAGAGAAAACGGGAGCGCCTTGACCTCGGCCAGGGCCTCCTTGAAATCCCTGAACATGCCGCCCTCCACATCCCCGATGAAGCGAAGCGTCAGATGGAGCTGGTCCTCGCTCACAGGCCGGGCGCCGGGTATGCCCCGCCCCATGCCATGGAGCATGGCAAGAGAATCCGGTATGTCGATAGCGATGAAAAGGCGGGGCATGGGGCTGCGAGAGTGCGTGGTTTATTGGTTCTGGAGAGCATTCCAACGGAAATTTATTCTTCTTTACGTGAAAGAGTACGTGAAATTGGCGGATTTTTCCATTTTTTTATTCAGAATTCAGAATTCACTTCCGTTGAAATTCCTGGTCATTGGAAAAAGTTGAAAAAACATCTTTGATTATGCCTCGATCCGGGGTGTATAATGAATTCAACCGCCATGAAAGACCGGAGTAGAAATTTTTTACAGAAGACTTCTGTATGGTTGAGGTATGGCTGACGAACGCTTGTAAGTCTTCCCCGCGTAGTTAGTATGTTTATGGGATTTATCCATTGAAGCTATCGAAAAATCTCGGTCACAAGGGTTTTACGCTGATTGAGCTGATGATTGTCATTGCCATTATTGGAACCTTAGCGGCCATTGCCATACCAAATTATATCAGCTACAGAGAAAAGGCGAAGATTGCCAGAGCTATCAGTGAAATCAAAGGGATTGAGAGTGTCGTCAATATTTTTATGCTTGATAACAATCGTTTTCCGAACACGTTTGTCGAGGCCGGGCTTGGCAATCCTGTGGATCCCTGGGGGAACCCCTATGTCTATTACCCTATAGACAAAATCCCCAAGGGGCAAAAGGCCCGTAAAGACAAATCCCTGCATCCCGTGAACACCGATTTTGATTTGTACTCCATGGGGGCGGACGGCAAGAGCCTCGCCCCCTTCACAGCCAAAACCAGTCAAGATGATGTCGTCCGCGCCCAAAACGGCGCCTACATTGGTCTTGTTGCCAACTATTGAAAGCCATGCAGATCGGACTCTCTTTTTTGAAAAGCAAAATCGCCCGCCGTTTTTTGGTGTTGTTTCTGACCTGCGCCTTTCTGCCGGTGGCCATTCTGGTTGGATATTCCTACCAGAGGATCGAGAATCAACTGTACGAACAAAGTAGGCTCCGCATGGACAGGGACTGCAAGGTCTACGGCATGGCCCTTTTGGATCGTCTGATCAATATGAGCAATCTCGTTGAGGTGTATGCCGCCTACTTGGCCGGCGGAAAAGACACCAGTGAGGCCTCTGCCGCCCTGCACGATCAGATGAGCGCCGCCTTTGTCGGTCTGGGCCTGTACCGGGCGGGCGCCGGTCTGACAACACTCTCCGGCCATTTAGATGTGAAGCCGGATGTCGCTCTTTTTGATCACCTGCTCCAGCAGCAGGGAAAACCCACGGCCTACACAGGAAAAACAGAGGGCCCGAACAGGACCGTGTCTCTTCTCGTTCCGTTTACAGCTGCAGGCAGCCAGGGCCTTCTTGTCGCCCAACCTGTATCCTCAATTTTATGGGGAGTCGGGATGAATGACATGCTCCCCGCCATGACTGAATTGGCCGTTTATGACGAAAAAGGTCAGCTGATTACAGCCACAGAGATCTCTCCCGGCACATCGCTGCCAGCCATGACCAACCGGTCGGGCACCACTAATTACCTGCAGTTTGAATACACGGTTGACGGAGAAACCTATCTGGCCAGCGGCTGGTCCCTGTTTCTGAAATCCCGTTTTAACGCCCAGACATGGACCATCATTCTCAGCGGCACGCGTTCAAATATGCTGAGCGCCACCCTGGCGTTCAAACGAACCTTTCCGCTGATTGTGGTTTTGGCTCTCTGGGGCATTCTTTTCCTGTCGCTGTTTTTCATCCGGAAAACCCTGACCCCTCTGGCGGTCCTCCAGCAGGGAACCCGACGCATCGGCAACAAGGATTTTACCAGTCGGGTTGAGATCAGCAGCGGTGATGAATTCCAGCAACTGGCCGAGAGCTTCAATGCCATGGCCGACCAATTGAACAAGCAGTTCAATACCCTGGCGCTCATTGACGAGATCGACCGTTCCATTCTCTCCAGTCTGGATTCTTCGGTGATTATTCCCCGCTCTCTGCACATGATTTCGGAATTTTTTTCCGACCGGTTGGTCATGCTGATGCAACGTACGGGGGATCCGAACCGGATGCGATTGTCCATTCTCAAGGGGAGCCGCTGGGATGATGTCGACGAAGAATATATTCATCTCAGCTCCGAAGAACAAAAACTGCTCTTTACCGGAGAACCTTTCAGGCAGTTGAACCGTGATATCTTCCTGCCCCGTTTCCTGGCCGATAAAAAGATCAGCGACACTTTTCTTTTTCTGCCGCTGGATACGGAACGTCATGTCATCGGCGCGTTGATTCTGGACTTCAGGCTTTTCCAGGGACAGGATTCGGCGGAACAGATAGGCCAGGCCCGGCAGCTTGCCGACCAATTGGGCATAGCCTTGGCCAACGCACGTCTGGTTTCCGATCTTGAACGGCTGTCCCGTGGGACAGCCGAGGCCCTGGCCCGCACCGTCGATGCCAAGAGTAAGTGGACGGCGGGGCATTCGGAGCGGGTGGCGGCCCTTGCGGTGAATATCGGCCGGGCAATGAATTGGGCGAGTGAGGGGCTTGAGCTTTTATTCCGGGCCGGGTTGCTGCATGATATCGGCAAAATCGGCATACCTGTCGCCGTGCTGGACAAACCCGATAAACTCAACGATGAAGAATACGATATTATCAAGACGCATCCGACTCTCAGCGGCAAGATTCTTGAGCCGATCGAGGTCTACAGGGATATTCTGCCGCTGGTGGTGCAACATCACGAACGCTTTGACGGCAAAGGATACCCGGAGGGACTCTCCGGCGAGGATATCGACATCGGCGCCCGGATTCTCTGTGTCGCTGATGTCTACGATGCCCTGATCAGCCAGCGTCCGTATCGCGAAGGGTGGATCAAGGACAACGTCCTCACCTTTATGCGGGACAACCGGGGGACCCTGTTCGATCCAGCCGTGGTTGACATCCTGCTCTGTATGGATATCTGAGGAGACCCGGGCGCGCCCTTCCCGGAAAATTTATTTTGACATTTGTCTCCGGAATGGTAACAGAAGGTATCGGGATTTGTAAAATTAATCAATTCATCCACATCATCAGGAGAACAGACTTTGAACAGATTATGCAGGTTTTTCCTTTACACGGGTATCGCCGTGTCCCTCGCCGGTTGCGGTATGGCGACGATGAAGCCGAACTACACCTCCACCAATGCCGATCTGATGC
>JAJYAX010000309.1 GCA_021779275.1 Deltaproteobacteria bacterium
TACCGGGAGATGGTCCCTTCGATATGCCGGAGCTTGGCCATGAAATCCTGAAACTGGCTATCCAGGTGCCGTTGCGCCGCTCGGAGCCTTTCGTCCGGAATATCCTCAATCGGGGGCAGAATAGGCCGTTTCCGGCTGTCGACCGCAGCGGCCATTGTCCGCGACCGCGCCATCTGCAAGGTCCCTTCCATCACACTGCTCAAGGCCTTATCGCGTTCGGTGTCCGAGGTGCTGGTGTCCAGTTCAATCAAGACATCCCCCTTCTTGACCGTCTGCCCTTCAACAACATGCAGCGCCTTGACGCTTGCCACATCCACCGAGGCGATGGTCTTGGTCCGCCCGCTGGGAATGATTTCTCCGGTGGCGTTGACAATAATGTCAATGTGTCCGAAGATCGACCAGGATAACAGGGCGACAACCAGGAATATCAGGATAATGGCCGTCAGGCGGGAGGTTGGCGAAACAGGCCTCTCCTGGAGCGACAGGGCGGCAGGTAGGAATTCCGCCTCATCTTCCGTGAAAAGACCTCCGCCCAGCTCCTTGCGATGCCGCCAATAGTGCCGGAAGACCCTGAGATAATGACCTAGCAGGGCTGCATAGGCCTCCCGCCTGTGCCGGGCGCTCATGCCGCCACCACCGGGCATGACCCCTGTTGCAGTTGATTCAGGTGGGCATAAATACCTCCACTCAATGCAATCAGTTCCGTATGCGAGCCCTCCTCGACGATCTGTCCCCGCTCGAGGACGATAATGCGGTCGGCATCCCGAACGGCGGACAGCCGGTGGGCGATTATCAACACCGTGCGCCCGGCCCAGATCTTGCGCATATTGTCCTGAAGAATTTTTTCCGCCTCATAGTCCAGGGCGCTGGTGGCCTCGTCAAAGATCAGGATGCGCGGATTGGTGATAAGCGACCGGGCAATGGCAATCCGTTGACGTTGCCCGCCGGACAAGCCGGAGCCATGTTCTCCCACCTGGGTGTCATAGCCTTCGGGCTGTTCGCAGATAAATTCATGGGCGCCCGCGAGCTTGGCCGCCTCGATGACGACTTCAATGGGAAAAGCGGGATTGGCCAGGGCGATATTGTCCCGGATCGAACCGGTGAAGAGGACGTTTTCCTGCAGGACCACGCCGAGTTGGTGACGCAAGGAGGTGGTATCGATGACGGCAAGGTCCTGTCCGTCGATGAGCACCCGGCCGCGATCCGGGACATACAGGCGCTGCATCAGCCGGGCCAGGGTGCTTTTCCCGGAACCTGAACGGCCGACAACGCCGATCACCTCTCCCGGCGCGATCTTGAGCTGCACGTCACGGATGACGTCCGGGGCATCGGGACGGTAGCGGAAGGAGACCCGGTCGAATTCGATGGCGCCTGCCAACGTGGGGATACGGGTCTTTTGACCTACGATCTCCGTCCGGGCATTGAGGATATCTCCCAGACGCTGCATGGAGATTCCGACCTGCTGAAAGTCATTCCACAGCTGGGCCAGACGCAGGATGGGGGAAGACAGTCTGCCTGAGAGCATATTAAAGGCGATCAATTCGCCCACCGTCAATTTCCCATCCACCACCAGCGCCGCGCCGAACCAGAGGAGGGCGGCGGTCACCAGCTTGCTTACCAGACCCACCCCGCCATTGGCGACCAGAGAGATATTGTTGGCGCTGACCCCCGAAGACACATAGGAGGCGAGCTGCTTTTCCCAATTCTGGATCCAGCGGGGCTCGACGGCCATGGCCTTGACCGTGTCGATCCCGCTGATCGACTCCACCAGAAAGGCCTGATTCCTGGCGCCCCGGTTGAACTTTTCATTCAGGCGCGCCCGCAGTGTCGGCGTAAAAGTCACCGACAGGAGGACATACAGCGGCAGAGAGACCACGACCACCAGGGTGAGCACCGCGCTGTACCAGAGCATGACGGCCAGGAAGACAAAGGAAAAGAGCAGGTCCATCAGCAGGGTGACGGCATTACCGGTGAGAAAGGAGCGGATATTTTCCAGCTCGCGGATCCGGGCCACGGAATCGCCGACCCGCCGGGTCTGGAAATAGCCGATGGGGAGCGCCAGCAGATGCCGAAAGAGCCTGGCGCCCAGCTCAACATCTATCTTGCTGCTGGTATGGGCGAAGACCCAGGTCCGGATGCCGGTGAGGACGGATTCGAACAGGGTGGCGCAGACCAGACCTGCGGCGATGACATTCAGGGTCTTCATCGCATGATTGACCAGAACCTTGTCCATGACCACCTGGAAGGCCAGAGGAGTGGCCAGGCCGATGAGCTGCAGGACAAAGGAGATGACGAGGACCTCGCCCAGCAGCTTTCGATACTTGATGATCGCCGGTATGAACCAGCTGAAGTCGAATTTGGCAAGTTCCTGCATGAAGCTTGCCTTGGAGGTGAAAAAGATGAACTGCCCGGACCACTGTTCCAGGAAATCCGGCAGATCCAGCACCTGTGAGGGACTTCCCGGCTGTTGGGTGATAATTTTGGGACGGCCCTTATCGCCTCCGTCATAGCCGAACTTCACGGCGATGCAGTAATTATCGTCCTTGTCGATGGCGATAACCGGAAAAGGCGTATGTTCCAGGCGGTCTTCATCCTGTCGGACGACCCTGGCCGTCATTCCCAGATGCTTGGCGGCCAGGAGTATCCGTTCCGTGGAAAAGCGTTCCTGGCCGAACTCATGACGCAGCTGGGCCTCATCAACGGCAATGCCGTGATGCCTGGCAATCATCAATAAAGCTAAAAGTCCTGAATCCATAGTCCCTCACGCTCGTATCGAAGGATGACGTGGAATTACATCCGGATCTGCCAGTGAAAATTACTGCAAAAATATAAATTTTATCAAGAGAATCAGGAGAAAGCTATATCTTTTTCCATAATCCGGTAACCGCCACCGCACGCAAAAATGCCTCCGAACACAACGGAGATTTTTATGCGGACCTGTCAATCACATCAGGATCAGCACCATAAAGGGAAGAAGATTTGAACATGCCCTAGTCGATTTGTCGAGAATCCTGCTCTTGAATTTATCCGGTCGGGTTGGTATTATCAAAAAAGTTCGTGATTAATGCTGTGAAAAAACGCTGCGCGTGGGTGGCGTTGGTGTACATACAACAGAGTTTAACCTATCATCGGATAGCGACACGATTGATGAAGGCGACTCCGTTATTTATCGGCGTCGTGATATTGAGGAACTGGTGCAGCGATTATGTGATCGTGGGCATATAGTAAAGCCGTTTGCTATGGTGCCGAATTCCCACTATCTGGATTTTTACATTGATGTGCCTCCTTACACGCGCGAGCCTCACCTGAGGCTGAAACTCGGGAATTATGCTATCACTTCTGTTGGTATCGTAGTGCATCGTGGAAATTTAGATTTTATTGGCAATCCTGAAAATGCAAACCTCTCCTCAGAAGAGAGTCATGGATGACACCAGAGTGGTTTTGTTGGGAGGTAGTGGAAACATTTATCAGTTGGAATGACGTCGGCTTTTTATTCTGATTTAAGGGTTCCTTGAAAAATTCCCGCAATAATTTTGTGAAAAAATACAATTTATATTGTAAAAATACATAGTTATATATATTATATCGAGAATTAATCATGC
>JAJYAX010000310.1 GCA_021779275.1 Deltaproteobacteria bacterium
AGGGACCTCCTCGGGGGTCCACGAGAGCCAGTCCCGCACCTGGGAGAACCTGGTCGGGCGCAGCCGTGGATTCTGGGAATTCTTCTATCCTAAGCTCCAGGCGGGATTTCCGGATCAGTTGCAGGGGGTCCCGCTTGACCGCTTCTACCGCGCCATCAACAAGGTCGAGCGGTCACTGATCAGGACCGATGCCGACGAGGTGACCTATAACCTGCATGTCATGCTGCGTTTCGACCTGGAACTGGCCCTGCTCGAAGGGACTCTGGCCGTCCGCGATCTCCCCGAGGCCTGGCGTGAGCGTTTCCGGCAGGATTTCGGCCTCGTGCCGCCCGATGACCGCGACGGCGTCCTGCAGGATGTCCACTGGTTCGGCGGCATGATCGGCGGCGCCTTCCAGGGCTATACGCTGGGCAATATCCTGAGCGCCCAGTTTTTCGGCGCGGCGACTGCGGCCCATCCGGAGATTCCGGCTGAGATAGGGCAGGGAAAATTCATGACCCTGCACGGCTGGCTCAAAGAGAATCTTTACCGGCATGGACGTAAATTCACCATGGACGAGATAGTCGAGCGGGCCACGGGCGGACCGCTTTCCATTGAGCCGTATGTCCATTACCTGGAGGGGAAATACGGGGAGCTCTATGCTTTGCGATAAGCTGGAGCCTGATGAAGTGGGGGGCAAGGTCTGAGACCCAGGAGGCGTTCGGCGTTGGCGGTGGTGGCGCGGGCCGTTTCCGCCGGAGGTTCGTGGCGGAGTTCGGCCAGTATCTGCAGGATCTCCGGCAGATACTCGGGGCGATTGTCCTCGCCCCGGTGGCCGGCGAGCGGGATATCCGGGGAATCGGTCTCCAGAACAATCGCCTCTTGCGGCAGTCCGGCGGCAATGGCCCGGATGCGTCTGGCCCGGTCATAGGTGAGGGTTCCGCACAGACCGATGCCGAACCCGAACTTGATATACTGCCGGGCCTGCTCGGCGCTGCCGCTGAAGGCATGGACAATCCCGCCGTGGGAAAATCGCTTGGCCCGCAGGGTCCGCATGACCTGATCATGGGCCTTCCGGACATGGAGAAGGATCGGCAGATGCGCCCTGGCGGCGATCTCCAGCTGCCGCTCGAACAGCTCCTGCTGGGCCGCCCGGTCGCTGCCCTCAATATAATAATCCAGACCGATCTCGCCGATGGCCACCAGATCCGCCGTGCGGGTCAGCTCCTCCAGCTCTTCCAGATGGCCGGGGCGATGCAGCGGCAGGTACATCGGGTGCAGGCCGGGGGCAGGATAGAGCCCCTGGTTGGTTCGGCAGAGCTTAAGCATCCGGTCCCAGCCATCCCTATCCACCCCCGGCAGGACCAGCCTCTGCACTCCCGTCGCCCGGGCCCGTGCCAGCAGGATATCAAATTGAGAAGAGAATGCCTGGATATCGAGATGGCAGTGGGTGTCGATTAGGTCCATAAGGGGGCGATTGAGGGGTGAATCATTTTGTTCCTAACAATCGAATACTAGTCTTGATTAACATCAAAGGCTTGCAGCCCAATTTGTCAGAGTTGATTTGATAACAGAAAGTTGTCGTAGATCTCTCAACCAGTCAAACCGCAGGAAGCTTTCCCTTACACTTGTGTTAATATGTGATATATGGTGAACTTTCCTTGGGAAAATTCGTGCCGAGTTTCATTCACCTGTGGACTTACGGGAAGGCTGGATTTTTGCCATTCACCATTTTCTATGATGTTGAGGCTTTTGCTTTTTTTGTTGATTGCCGCCGACAAGGCGATTATGGCATCATCAATATGCTTGTCAAAGACATAGCCGAGCATGGCTCCGGATGTCATCTTTGAGGCATATTGGCCGACTGCAAAGCGCATCATGCCGTCGTCGATGTACTTTCCGGTCAATGAAGAAATTTTTCCATTCTTGGATGTAACAAATAACCGCTTTGCTTCGACAAGGAAATATGTCTCCAATCCACCCCCGGGGAAAATAAAAAGAATATCTGCGCGCCCTTTTATCTGCGCCTCATCTTTAGAAAAGTTTATTATCGAAGATTCCCATTGAGGGACAACGGTAAGTGGCCCAATCCGATAGTCCGGGAAGCTTATGAGTTTCCTGAAGAGACGTGAGGTCAGCTGGTTTTCAAGCTCGGCAGGAATTTCTCGTTTGAGAGTTTTGCATCCTTGTAGAATGTTTTGTATGATTCTTGGAATCTCTTCAGAAGGAAAGAGCTTGACGAATTCGGAGGCTGGGTGGAGCCTATGCATTTGCAGGTCTCCGTGCCGCGGCAATCTCACCAAAAATGGTGTCAGCGTCATTCAAAGCAGCAGTTCGTGTCCAATGGATCAGTGTTGCGGGTCGAATAATATGGATACGCTCTCCTTCGAACCAGAAAAGTTCTCGTTCCGAACGGATTGTCAGCGACTGACGGACAGTGGCTTCCATCCCTCGTTTAAGGAGTTGCGAGAGAGAACGCGATATGTCCAAATCGGCCATAGAAGCGCTTTCTTTGCCCAGCTCTAACGCGACCATCGCGATCCCGGCATCCTTGTCGACACCTCCGAATGGTCTGACCAGGAAGTGGGAGCCTCGTTCTTTTGCCCAAGAATTGAGTGTAACAGCCAAAGTCTCCGCATAAGTTGCCAATCCGGTTTCGTATCCTTTTACCTTGCAGGATGAGATTGGCTGAAGCGTCTGAAGATCAAACCGACTCGCTTTTGCTTCCGAAGGGGTGGAGCTGGGAATAGAGATGTGTACGGTGTCGTCCAGCAGCATTATCTCCGGCTCAAGGAGTCCGAAATAACGATTAATCAGCGGTTCCAGTTCTGTTTGAAGTGCCTCGGTGCGCTCTTTTCGTTTTTTCAGCCACTCCTTATGGGCACGCCGTTCGTCGGGGCCGTCCAATGTTCGATTTCTCTCCAGACACTTGTCATAAAGCTGTTCCTGCACATTGCGTTCCAACCTCATTCGATCTGCCACCTGGCGAACAATATTGACGGCGTCTTTTGCAGGAGCGTCGTCTGCTAGAGGAAACGGGAGCGTCAACAGCTCTTCCAGCTGAACTTTGTCTCGCTCAGTTCCCCAGTTTGCTGCAGAGTGGAACAAGAAGAATTTTGCCATTCCAGAACGAAGGTATGCTGCTAGAAATAGAAGGAGATCTTCATCCTCATGTGGTCCGGAAATAGATTGCAAGGAATCCTGAAACAATATATCAAAAGAAGAATACACGATTTTTTGGAATCCCTGACTGACTAGGACGAGAGGGGCTTTGTAGATTCGAGGACTTGGAGACCGACGAAGGGTTTCGAAACGGTTTCTGATTTTTCCGCAATCTTTTTTCAATAGAACGTTTGAAACTGCTAAATTTTCAGCACGTGCCGATATGAAAAGATTATCCTGGTTCCACCATGGTTTTAGGGGATTCTTTGTTTTGCCGGAAGTGTTTGGCTGAAATCCCTGCCCCTTAACCCATCTTTTTCCTTCCTGGGCTGCACCGGTTATTTTAGAAAGACAAGGAAAAGAGCTAAGATATTTTAATAGCCGCAGATCTCTGTTCGTTCCCCACAACGACCGTTTCCATAAATACGGAGCGGACTCATTTTGGGCTGC
>JAJYAX010000311.1 GCA_021779275.1 Deltaproteobacteria bacterium
TTGTGGTCTGTTTCTGGGCGAGTCCATCTCGACCCAGCCATTTGCCTCATGCAAATATTCTGCACCACTTGGAGGTTTCCTTCAACCCTGACAACTTATTCACTCAAACAGTTTACCAACAAATTGGGGTTTTCTGTTCTTTGACATAGAATTCAACTGATAGTGCTTGTCGAAAGTTTTGTTAGTCGGTTTCTTGATTCTGACTCTTTGATTGCATCAAGATTTCTCCTGGAGATCAAGAAACAGATCGCCGCGTCTCACCTGGCCTGGCACGCCTTTGCCCGGCAACCGGAGTTTCTGGCCGGCCTTGCTGCCCGGCGGTATCTTCACCTTAAGCCGTTCCTGGCCATGGAGGCAGTGCGTCACCAACTCAATGACCTTGCCCTGTTGAAACTCATCGGGAGTAAGATAGGCAGTATAGGTGGTCACCTGCGGCCCCGATCCTGCATAGCCTATGTTCTTTGTCTTCTGTCGTCCCGGACTGCGCATGATCGATCCGACCGCCCTGCCGAGGGAGTAAAACAGTGATTTTTCCCCCGACAATCTTTTCCTGCCTGCCTTCAACAGCGCCGGACCGGCCAGCGAGCCGAAAATAAACAGACCGCCGAAGAAGAGGCCGCCCCGGTTGCCGAAAAAACTCCTTTGCACGAACTGTTGGCTGGCCCGGAAGCCGCGGTGCTGAAATTCCTGCAGCAGCCCCTGGAACAGGTGCTGAAAACGCGGGTCCTGAAACAGATCGTGCAGGATGTCCTCCTGGCTGTAAGTGAAGCCGCCCTTGGCGCCGTTTTGATACCGGTCTGCACCCGTGCTCCGGGCCGCATCATATTGACGGCGTTTAAGCGGATCGGTCAACACCCCATAGGCCTCGGCAATCTCTTTGAATTTCTCTTCGGCTCCTGGCTTGTTGGGGTTATGGTCAGGGTGATACTGCATGGCAAGCCTGCGGTAGTTCTTACGGATTTCATCTTCTGCAGATTCCGGCGTCACTTCGAGTATCTGGTAATAGTCCTTCATAATCCTCCAGGCGCCTTGACAATGAGCAGCCAACAATCCAGAACATAGCATAAACACTCTCGGTTATTTAAAACCGTTTTCCGAAAAAACCGATAGAGCCAATACATCATACTCCTTGTATAATAAGAGAACAAGCGCAGCTATGAACAGACATCGGGAAGGTATATCCAGATGCTTAAAAGAATATGTCTACTTGCGGCTTTGTTGCTGGCAGGGACGGCGAGTCAGAGTTTTGCCTGGAGAGCAGTGGTTGTTGTTGCGGCGCCGGTATTTTATGGAGGCTGGTGGTGGTGGAACAGCGGAGGGTACTGGCATAGATCATATCACCGGGGCGGACCTTGGGGACATCCTTACTAGCCGAGCTCCTTATCATGTAAGGCTCTACAGGTAACTGAAGCCATGGCGCCGGATATAAACGGAAAGGATGGATTTTTTGAGTGACTTAGAACTAAACAACCACCGACTAGGCCGGTGGTTGTTTAGTAGAACCGGCGTCCTGGCTTACGATCATCAATACCCTTTCATCTCGCTTGTCAAAAACGGCTTTTCTGCTTTCTTCCCCAACACCCGCTCCAAGAGGGCATTCATAGTATTGATGTCGTTATCAAAACCGCCGTGCGAAGTGCTCGTGGTAACACCGTTCTTGCCGTCCGAATAGCGGATGGTCAGGTTGGGATGGGCCGGCAAACTCTTGGCATGGCGCTCCATGCCAAGGATCGGTTTGTCGATTTGCCTTTCTAGGGCGCGGGATACCAAAAAGAGCAGTGATTTTTGATAGACATAGGCGACATTGTCGTCCAGCTCCAGCTTGGCGTTGAGATTGTAAATATCCAGCGCAGGCAGGCCGACCCCGGCCTTAGGTTTACCGAGACGGGGCGCATAATATTCCTGATAAAAATCGAGAGAACAGGCCGGCGCCAGCAGACTACAGCTGCTGATCAGATCATTAATTTCGAGCACATCCAAAGCCCGGAGCAGATGGCCGAGGAGTACGGCGCCGGTGCTGTGACCTGCCAGGTGAATCTTCACCTTGGTTCCTGCCAGGGCCTCGGCGAAGGTCCGGATGACGAACAGTCCATCGCTCTCCCTGCCGTCGCCATCGACCTTAAAAGGAAGCTGGGCATCCCTTTTCATCTCATCCCAGATCGGTGTCACCGGTTTGCGGATAATATCCTCAATCATCACATCTTTCTTCTCGATGAGCTGGTCGAGGATGTTGCTCAAGAATCCCTCGCTGGGAATACTCGTGAACGCACGTACTACAGCATCCTTAAGTTCCTCGGCCAGACCGGTGTCATACATAATGTGGAAGGGGTAGATGCGGTTGCGAATGCAGCCATCCTTCAAGGCGGCCACCCGCCGGGCCGCATCGTCCGGACTGTTAAGACCGCCGTGGGCGTAGATCAAGAGATGGTCAAACTTGCCTTCAATTGCCGACTCACGGAGCTGAATGGCGGTATTTTGAATATCGGCGGCAGTACTCCAATAATCGCCGCGCTTCTTAAAGGCGCCGTCATCAAAATGAACGAAATGGCCGGCAATCTCCAACCGCATAGGCGCCGGCTTGCTGGCCTCTGCGCCTTTTTGTACACCCGTTCGCGAGGTTAGACCGAAGAGGGCCGGGGTGGGGATGGCGAGGCGAAATACCCAGCCATCATTGATATTCTCCAGCCAATCCTCGTATAACCAAATGGCAAAGCCCTTTGATCCCCATTTCTTGCCCCAGGAATTCTGGACGATGAAACCCTGGGCGGTGTAACCAACCAGAGCAAAGGCATGCCCACCCTCTTTGGTCGGTGTCGGTTTGATCATGGCCAGCCCGTTCTTCTTCAGCGGACTCGGAGTGAACCAACCTTCATGGACATCGGCCGAGACGAAGATGACGCCGACCTCATTGAGCGCTACATGATAATCGTTCAGTTCCGGACGCAGACGATAGTAGGCGCCCATCACGCAGGCGCGCGCCGCCTTGGCCCGCTCAATGGTCAGTTCACCGGGCTTATTGGCGATGTAAGGCCACATCTTGCTGCTGCAGACCCCCATGTTTTTCCAGCCCCGGATGGCGCCGCGACAACTCGATCCGGCATAGTCCTCCCCCGGCCATTCATCGTGCTTTTTGGCCATCTCGTAAAGCATGCGGGGGCTTGCTTCATCGGCCAGATTTCTTTTCTTGAGGTTGAGCAGATTGATCGCCGCCGCCAAGCCGAAGCCGGTACAGGCGCCCTCGTCGCCCTGGTCGAGAATAATACAGCCTTCCCGGTGATCAATTTCGGGCTGTAGCTGGATCAGGGCCGGTTCATACATACGGTCACGGATGTCCGGAGGGTCGGGGCGAACGTTGAGGATTCTCTTCTTGCCTGCCGCATCAACTGTGGGAAATTTGCCTTTTGTCATTTGCATCCTCCTGTAATGATGGTTTGCAACCAAATGGATTAACCACAACCTGACCTCGATTTATAGGTAAGTGGACAGAGCTACGGATTTGGAGAAAATGTCTTGAAAATCTCCCCTACGGTGGTTGCTATCAATTTTTTGTGTGTGCCCGGCATGGGCATGAACTTATGGGGATAAA
>JAJYAX010000312.1 GCA_021779275.1 Deltaproteobacteria bacterium
GGGATGGTTTTGTGATGTCTGAAGGCGCAGGGATGCTGGTGCTGGAGGAGTTGGAGCATGCCCTGGCCAGAGGTGCGCATATCTATGCGGAAATATCCGGTTATGGACTGAGCAGTGATGCCTATCATATTGCCGCTCCTCCCGAAAACGGAGAGGGGGCAATCCGCTGCATGCGTATGGCGCTGAAAGACGCAGGGATTGAACCTGGACAGGTTGACTATATTAATGCCCATGGAACCTCGACACCACTCAATGATCGATGTGAGACGCTGGCAATCAAAACCGTATTTGGTGATCATGCCCGAAGATTGGCAATCAGTTCGACAAAATCGATGACAGGACATATGCTCGGTGCGGCCGGTGGCATTGAGTCGGTTTTCACAGCGCTGAGCATCAAGGACCAGATAGCGCCACCGACCATCAATCTGCAGGAGGCAAGCCCTGAATGTGATCTCGACTATGTTCCCAATGAGGCCAGAAAAATGAACATTCGATATGCCATGTCCAATTCTTTTGGTTTCGGCGGGACCAATGCCGTCATCGTGATGAAAAGGTTTGACGGCTGAACAGAGGTTTTTCTGAGAGGACGGAAATGAAAATTGCAATCGGCGCCGATCATGGCGGATTTCAGATGAAAAAAATGGTTAAGGCCTTCGTCTGTTCGCTGGGCCATGAGGTGGAAGACGTCGGTTGTTTTTCTGCAGACTCAGTTGATTATCCGGGGTATGCCAAAACCGTCAGTGAAAAGGTGCAAAAAGGGTTATGTGCCGCAGGCATTCTCATCTGTGGCACGGGTATCGGCATGTCTCTGGTTGCAAACAGATTTTCCGCTGTCCGGGCGGCACTCTGTCATGACGAATATACCGCCCGCTTAAGCAGAGAGCATAATAATGCGAATGTTCTTTGCCTGGGGGCCAGGGTAATTGGTGATGGTGTGGCGCAGGAAATAGTCAGAGTCTGGTTGGATACTGAATTTTCCGGCGGTCGTCATCAGAGACGTCTTGAACAATTCAGTGATTAGAAGTCGTTTTTTTATACGTTAAAAAGAGCCGGTGTTCATTAAATTGAAAGACCGGCTTTTTTGTTTTTTATCATTGTGAAATTTGAAGATATTTTTTACTATCCCTCTTGTTTTATATCGTTTACAGAGGAGATGGTAAAGGTTGTAGAGGGAAGGCCTCTTTAACATCCTAAAATAAAAAAGGAATCATTAGGTTCAATGAAAACATTACAAGAAACGGATCCTGAAATATTCAGGAGCATCCAGGCGGAATATGACCGCCAGGATAATCAGCTTGAATTGATTGCCTCTGAAAATATTGCATCGCAGGCGGTTCTTGATGCGCAAGGATCAGTTTTTACAAATAAATATGCAGAGGGGTATCCTCAGAAACGGTACTATGGCGGTTGTCGCTATGCTGATACCGTCGAGACATTAGCCATTGAACGGGTCAAAGAGATATTTGGCGCCGAATACGCCAATGTCCAACCGCACTCAGGATCACAGGCCAACATGGGGGTGTATTTCGCGCTGCTGCAGCCGGGAGATACCGTTCTGGGCATGGATTTGGCGCATGGCGGGCACTTGACCCATGGCAGTCCCGTCAGCTTTTCCGGACAACTGTATAATTTTGTTTCCTATGGCGTTGATCGCGACAGCGAACAGATTAACATGGCGGAGGTTGAACGGATTGCGTTGGAAAAGAGGCCGAAGATGATCATTGCCGGTGCAAGCGCCTATCCGCGATTCATCGATTTCCCCGGATTCAGGAAAATCGCCGATATGATCGGGGCCCTCTTTATGGTGGATATGGCGCATATTGCAGGTCTGGTCGCTGCCGGTGTCCATCCCTCTCCGATACCTTATGCCGATGTTGTGACCTCGACCACTCATAAAACATTACGTGGTCCACGAGGGGGACTTATCCTTGCCAAGGAGAAATGGGGCAAGGTGCTGAACAGCACTATCTTTCCCGGGATTCAGGGAGGACCTCTCATGAATACCATTGCTGCGAAGGCTGTAGGATTTAAAGAAGTCATGGGGCAAGCCTTCCAGGAGGACCAGAAACATGTTGTCACCAATGCCCGGGTTCTGGCCAAAAGTCTTAAAGACAGAGGCTTCAGGCTGGTATCCGGTGGAACCGATAATCATCTCATGTTGCTGGACCTGACCAATAAGGATATTTCCGGAAAAGAGACGGAGGAGCTTCTGGGGAAGGCGGGAATTACAGTGAATAAAAACGCTATCCCCTTTGATACCCAATCCCGTTATGTCACCAGCGGGGTGCGGATCGGCACGCCTCTGGTGACAACCAGAGGGATGCGGGCTCAAGAGATGGAGATAATAGCGGATTATATTGACCGAGTGATTGACAGACGGGATGAAGAGACCATTCAAGAAATTCGTCTTGAGATAAAAGGGCTCTGTAAAAAATTTCCGCTCTCAAATATTGTTGCCAGGATTTGATGGTGTGTCGAAGAGGCGAGAGACAGACTGCGCCTCTTCTGTTTTTCCTCGTGGCTCTCTGTAATACCGTTCGTTTTGCCGGCTTCTCACATAAGCAGATGGAGGTTGTATGAAATGTCCCTATTGTGGTCACCTCGATAACAAGGTTATAGATTCCCGTCTGAATAAAGAGAGTACTATCACCAGAAGAAGACGGTCGTGTCTCACATGTAACCAACGTTTTACAACGTATGAGAGACTTGAGGTGATGATGCCGGTTCTGGTGAAAAAAGACGGCCGGCGGGAGGCATGGGACAGGAAGAAGATGGTCATTGGTCTGGAGAAGGCCTGCGAAAAGAGGCCCGTGAGTCGAGACAGCATCGATAAATTCGTTGATGAAATTGAGAGAAAACTTCAGGATATCGGTTCGAAGGAGGTTTCGTCAAAGGTTATCGGGCAATGGGTCATGGAGGATCTGCCCAGACTGGACGAAGTAGCCTATGTTCGTTTTGCCTCCGTATACCGGCAGTTTAAGGATGTAAATGAATTTATGGATGAGCTGAAGACCCTTCTTGATGCACGAGCAATGAGTGACTATCAGTCTACTAACGAAGGCGAAAAGTGATCGCGGAGAAAGACTGTTACTTTATGCGCATGGCCTTGAAGGAGGCACGCAAGGGGCTTGGCAGGACTTCTCCGAATCCATGCGTCGGGGCTGTTGTCGTCAAGGCTGATCGCGTTATTGCCAAAGGTTATCATGAGAAGGCAGGGAAGCCGCATGCTGAGGTCAATGCCTTGCGAAAGGCCGGAAAAGAGGCTGAAGGCGCTACCATCTATGTCACCTTGGAGCCATGCAACCATAAGGGACGGACCCCTCCATGTAGTCAGGCCCTGGTCGCGGCCGGAATCAAGAGGGTGGTGGTTGGTATGGAGGATCCGAATCCTCTGGTGCATGGAAGTGGTCTGGCCTACCTGATCGATCAGAAGATTGAAGTTCTTACAGGGGTGCTCACTGAAGAGTGCCGGGAGATCAATCGTCCTTTCCTTAAACATATCACCACCTCCATGCCCTGGGTGATCATGAAGGCGGGCATCAGTCTTGATGGCCGGATTACCTACAGGAAAGGAACCGGCGGGTG
>JAJYAX010000313.1 GCA_021779275.1 Deltaproteobacteria bacterium
GAGTTCGATCAGGTTTGGGTCCTCCTGAATATGAATACCGGCCTCTCGCGCCGTCTCGATGATCTTCCGGGCGATAAGGCCTTTGCCGCTGGCAACTACCTGGGGGGCTGCATTTTTGCTGTCGTCGTAGAGAATAGCTACGGCTTTTTCGATGATGCCTTCTTTTTCCATAGCTATATTTTCGTGTCCAGCATGGACGCTCCCCGGGGGAGAAGTTTTTGGATCAATTCGGCAGTAGGATCCGCTGCCGTTTCGGAAAATGAGAGTCCCAGCAGAGGAACGTCGGAGATTGCCTGCTTTAGATCAGCGCTGAATGATTCCACAAAATCTGATTTTTCTTTCGAATCCGTATTGAACCGGATGTATAAGCCATCTTTATATTGGAGAAAATCGATCCTGATGTTGCCGAGTTCCTCCATGGTCAGATGGAGGGAAAAATGGAAGGGAGGACGAGTGTCACTTTCACTTCCTGCTTTTTGCGGGCCTGGGTCTTCTATCATCAGATATCCCTGTTTAAGAAACGGCAGGGGTAGAGGGAAGATAAAATTTGCTGTATTTTCCAGATGCAGCTGGGCCATTTGGTAGACTTCCAGGGTGCCGAGCATCCGATGCGTGGTGTCTCCGATCTGGGCGGCGTCCTTGAAAACATGTGCTACTTCCAGGAGGGCCGCCTTTAGTGTCGTGACCGCGTTTTCCTTATCGCCCCTGGCGAGCAGATTTTCCAGGCTGAGTCCCATTTTGTCAACCAGCTTTTTCAGGACCTCGCCGCCATCCTTTCCCGAGAGTTGATTTTGCTGTAAGGCAAAGAAGTCTTTCAGGGTCTGCTGGGCGCCGAGGGGTAAGCCTTGCAGAAGAGAAGCTCCGTTTTGTTGAAAGTCGTTTAAGAGGCCGGCAATGACGGTGTCATCGCCGGTAAGTGTGAGAGAGCCGCCGGGAAGGGTTTGCTGGGCGCCGGAGGCGATTTTCAGTTCCACCTGCGGTGATGTCGTCAACACCTCCAATTGCAAGGTCTGTCCCGGTGCAAGGTCGGTCTTGCTCTGGGCCGTAACATGGGCTCCGCCGATGTCAAGGATGAATGCGCCCTCACCCTTGGCCGCAAGGACCGTGGCGCTGCTCAAGTTTTGGAGCGGAGATGTCCCGGTCTGCTGCAGGTTTTTGATAAGACCCGTCAAGTCAATATTTTCGCCGATAAGGGTGAGCGAACGACCGAAAAACTCCTGTGGGGTGTTGGAGACGATTTTTAATTCTATCTGCGGTGAGGCGGATACCAGCTGCAACTGCAGGACCTGCCCCGGGGACAGGAGGGCCTTGCTTTGGGCCGTGAGATGATTCCCTTTGATATCCAGGGCAAACAGGTCGTTTCCTTTAACCTCAAGGACGGTGGCTCTGACGATCTCGCCCGACTGGAAGTATTTTTGCCACTGCTGCTGACTGCTTGAGCGGGAGGTGGCGGAGCCGAGAGTGGTCGAAGAGGTGAGGGGGGCGATTGTATTCATAGTATTTTTATCGACACTAAATCATACAATCTTAAGGAGATGTCATCAATGAGCCGAAAGTGTAAACTCCGAAGCGGTCGACATTTCGTTAATCTTTCGTTTTGTAAGAGAAGAGGTAAAACGAAAAAGAGACTGCTAAAAATCCTTGACCTTGACTTTGAGACGGAGCAGCCTGCGTTGAATAAGCAAACAGCAGCCGATTATCTTGTCGCGATCCTCGGTGGATATGTCGTCGAAATGGTAGGCGACAATATATTGATTGTCGCTGATCTTCTCTACGCGTACCGGGTGGGCGATCACCCTTACGGTCTTGGGCGTCGGGGTGGGAAGCGATATTTCCAGGCGCGTCTGAGAGTCCTGCGGAGGGGGGGAGGTGAAACTGGCCAGGATACCGCTGCCGCTGATATCAATAGTAGTTCCCAACATACTCCACGAAGTATCCTGTTCACCGAAAAATTCAGGATGAAAAGAACTGCTGATGACGCTTTCAATCGCATCGACCCGGAAAAATTCCCGCATCTGATCATGGCTGATGGATTTCCGCACGATCATGTTCAACTGTTGCGCATCCACCAGTTCGCTGATCATGGCCTCGACGGAAATGCTTGGCCCGCCCATATCCACATTCACTATGCAGGGTTTTTGGGTATCTATCGAATCGATGGGGAGCGAACCGGCCTTGAAAAGAAGGGTGAAGCGGGGTGGGGTCGACTTCTGGTAAACGCCGTGCATCCTGTAGCGTTCCGGGGTGTTTTTAAGGGGTATGAAGATCCGAACCGGCTTGGCGTCGGGGATGCTTTCAATGATGTCTTTTTCTACTGTCATGGCCGATGAATGATTGTCTCTAAATTCCCTCAAATGTGCCGGACCCGGCAATCCTGTTCTTTCGTTTAACATCTTATCATCAAATATATTCGGCATCAATGATTCAAACAAAAAATCGCGAAAATTCCGGGATGTTTCGGATGGAACCCTCCGTGTTCCTAATGGCAAGGGGGCAGCCGGAGAATCTGAGTGCGTAGGCGGAGGATGGAGAGATATCCATTCGAGAGAAAAGACTCAGGGGGTAGATAGAGGCGGCTGTAAGCCTGTTGTCAAAAAAGTTGCGTCGATGCCTGGAACAGGCTACAATTTACACCGTCAGCAGATAAGAAGGGGCTGGATGGGCTCTTTTGAGGCAATATTTAAAGGACAAAGTTCTATCGACACATTACCCACACCACCTCCCCACGACACCCTGGATCCTGCCGATTGGGTCGGATTTCGTGCTCAAGGGCACCGCATGCTCGATGACATGCTGGATTACCTGGAAGAAATACGTAAGCGTCCGGTCTGGAAACCAATTCCGGAAGAGGTCCGCCAGTGTTTTCGCGAGCCTCTGCCGCAGGGCGAGTGCGCGTTGCAGGAGATCCACCGGAATTTTATGGAAAACATCCTCCCCCACGCCGCAGGCAATGCCCATCCCGGCTTTATGGGGTGGGTCCATGGTGGAGGTACCCCTGTCGGCATGCTGGCGGAGATGCTGGCAGCCGGTCTGAACGCCAATCTCGGGGGACGGGACCAGATGCCCATAGAGGTGGAGCGGCAGATGGTGGCCTGGATGCGGGAGTTGTTTGACTTTCCGGCGCAGGCCGGAGGCCTGTTCGTGACGGGTACTTCCATGGCCAATTTTCTGGCTGTCCTGGCGGCCCGCACTGCAGCCCTTGGTGTTGAGGTTCGGGACCGGGGACTTGCCGATTCACCGCTGCGTCTGACGGCCTATACCTCCGCCAGTGCGCATTCCTGCATAGCCCAGGCCATGGATCTGGCGGGTATAGGCCGGGATGCCTTGAGGCTGATCGCCGTGGATGAGGACTATCGGATGCGGCCCGATATCCTGCAGACGGTTATTGCCGAGGACCGTAGCGCCGGTATGACACCGTTTTTGATAGTCGCCACCGCCGGCGCCGTCGATGTGGGTTCTGTTGATGATATCGCCGTCTTGGCGGATATTGCCGCCGGAGAAAGGGTGCGTCTGCATGTGGATGGGGCCTATGGGGCGCTTGCCCGGCTGTCGCCGCGTCTGTC
>JAJYAX010000314.1 GCA_021779275.1 Deltaproteobacteria bacterium
TTTCTTCGGGCGGCACGAGGATACCATCGCCATAGAAGGCCGTCAGGGAGTTAATCCGGCCCAGGAGTCGATCCAGAAAGATCATGAATGCCGGCGGGTTGCGGACAAGGATATTGTCCTGTTTCATACGCAACCGGGTCGTTAGCGATAGGGTTAAAGATCTCGTCCCGATCTGCCCGGCATGGAGGATCTCCCCCACCGGAGTCGGCGCAAGGACTCCGCACCAGTCATCGTCTGCAAACACCGTACGGGACCCCATCATGGTGAGTTGCTCCACGGATTCAATCCGAAACTTGCCCTGGCTTCGGCCAAGGCCAAGGTCCCAGCCCAGGCATTCAAAGGCGGCAAAAGCGATCATGAATTGATCAACGGCCCGGCCGTAGAGCAGCAGACCGCACTGCATCGAATCTCCGGGCAGATATTCCGTCTTTTCTTCCAGGGGAGGGATCAGCATAAAGGGTTTGGGCAGGGCCTGCCCCCTGCTTCGACCATTCTTTGGAGATGATGCGAAAAAATAATCCCGGAAGCGAGGTCCAATGCGGGCCAGGGCATGGCCAAATCCACCGTGAAATGTTGAGCCCTTGTAAATGGGAAGTGTAAGAGGTTGGGTTACGCGGAGATTGAATCGAAGGCAGGCAATTGGAAAGTCATGGGGAGCGGGAGAAGTGCTCATGCAGAATCCGGTAATGAGTTATTTTCAATTGAAAAACGTCAAGGTCTCGTTTTCTTCCTGTATTGGATACCTGAATACTATTTGAAAATTTAGATAAATCCGGTTTTCCAGCGACAGCATCCACCTGCATTCGGCACATATCTTGCGTATACACGCTACACCGTTTTTTAGTTACTAACAATCACCAATATTTATTTTTTGTTGCAGGTTTTCCATGGGCCGACCACTGCCGGGAACAGATACGTCTCGTTGTGCTCGCCGAAAGAACGGTGGGGGAAAGCCTCGCGCGGATGGAGCACGGCAGCCCCCCTTAGCCACCCCTGTTTTTCAGGCCCCCCAGAGATCCAGAACCAGGCTTCGGCTCATATCCAGGTAAGCCGCCTGCATATTCGGATCATTGCAGAATACCTCCAGGGTGATGGTATCGTCATACCCGGTTGCCTTCAAGGCCTTCACCGCCTTTTGCCAATCAACGGTCCCCACGCCCAGGGGCATATGGTCATCGTTTCTGGATCGGTTGTCGGAAAAATGGACATGCCGGATATGGCCTCCCAATTCCCGGCAAAAGGCCTCACAGCCGTCACAGCCGAAATTTGTATGCCCGAAATCGAGATGGACCTGCAGCCCCGGGACCGCCGCCAGCAGGGTTTCAAAGGTTGAAACCCGGTCAAAGGGGGCCTTGTAGTTCTCAAACACCAGGGTGAGTCCATGGGAGGCCGCCAGGGCGACGATGGGTTGCAAGGACTCGATATTAAAGGCGACCAGATCTTTCTTCATGGCCGGAGGACAAAAATAGCAGGGATGAATATTCATGACCGTCGCCCCCAGGGCTGAGAATATCGTGGCGCATCGCTCCATCTCCCGCAGGCAGGCATCACGGACCGCCTGGATTGGATAGGCCCAGGGCAGACAGGGGTCGGTGTGCCCGGTAATGGAGAGACCATGGGAATCAAGAAGCGGCCGCAATCGGGCGATATCAACGGTTGCGGCGCCGGGTCCTTCGATGGTCAGATCCAGAAAGTCGTAGCCGGCCCGGCCGCAGAGGTCGGCCTCAGCAGAGATCGACTTGGACGGGTTGTTCATTATGCCGATTTTCATAAAGCATTCCTTTCTGTTGTGTTTTTGATCCCATAATTACCACGAGGCGCCCAGGGCAAGACCTTTTCCGGTTGAGAGGCTTGATCTCATCTCCCGGCCAGACTATTGGACCACCTTTTGCATGTTGCTGGCAGCAGGATTTTTCATTTAAAGGGATTGTTCAATTCACCGGAGCGGCTTCTTTTGGCCGGACTTCTTATCAGCAGGGACAAGAACTCCCTCCTCTTCCGCATCTTCCGGCATTTCCCCATCCGCCAGAATCACGCCAACATCAGGCAGGTGTTCCCGGAAGGCATCGCCATAGATCTCCCAGACGGTTATAAAAAGTGCGGCTACAATCGGCCCGACAATGATGCCGAGGAGACCGAACATGGCGATACCGCCCAGGGTGCCGAAGAGCACGAAGAGATCGTGCATCTCGGTATCCTTGCCCACCAGCCTTGGCCGGATAACGTTGTCAAGGTTGCCCGCCACCAGCCCGCAGACCACCGCCAGTATCCCCGCTCCGATAAAATTCCCCTGGAGAAGCAGCACAATCAGGGTGGGCCCCCAGATAATGGCCGTGCCGAAGGCGGGAATGATCGACATCACCGCCATGACCGTGGCCCAGAAGACCGGTCCATCGATGCCGGCCGCCGCAAAGGCCAGGCCGCAGACCGCCCCCTGCATGATCCCGATGATCAGGGTGCCCTTGATCGTCGCCCTGGCCACCGAGGTGAACCGGCGGAGCAGCAGCTGCTCATCGCGGTCATGAAGGGGCAGGAAATAGAGGATCTTGAGCAGCAGCCTGTCGCCCATGGTCAGGAAATAGAACATCACATAGAGCATGATGATGGCGCCGAATACCGCCTGCACGGTCATCTTGGTTACCGAGGAAAGCGAATCGATCAGAAAGGCGGATATCGAGCCGACCAGAAGTCCCACCTTCTGCAGGATGACATCACGATACGGCAGGATCTGGTCATAATAGGGGATCTTTTCGAGATACCTCGTCATCTCGCTCGGTTCATTGATGAAGGACTGGACCCAGGGGGTAATGGACTGACCGACATGGATGGCCTGGGCCACCACCACCCCGATCAGGATGGAAAGGGGGCCCAGGACCAGAAAGATGATACTGAGAAGAGTCAGGATGGAGGCAAGGTTCTCCCTTCCCCCAAGCCTTCGACTGAGCCAGCGATGCACCGGGCTGACCATGGCCGAAAAGAGACCCGCCATGAAAAGGGGCATCAGAAACTCCTTGATCATCACCAGAAAGACCGCCGATATAAGAAATACGATTACCAGAAGAACGGTCTTGTTGACTGTCCCACGCGTCATAATTCCTCCTGAACTGTGAGTGTTTTTGTGCGGCAAGGGAGACGGAGAATGGGTTCCGGAAGGTAGCTGACAATCAGCAGGCGGTGGCGGCGCAGCCTCTGCGATCATTCCGGAATCTCCAGTTTTTGACGCCACCGCTTGTGGGGATTGCCCCTATTCCGACAGCCTCTTGGCGATACGGTTGTACGTCTCCTTCAGTTCTTCGCCCACAATCTTGGCCTTGGCGATATATTCTTCTGAGGTTTCGACGGCATCGTCAGCTATTTTTGATGCCGTGTTTTTTACCTGCCCCCATTTTATTTCAGCCTTTGCAAACTCTTCCCTGGCATCCATTGAGGCGAGATGCATTTTGAGATTAATCTCATCCCGTTCCACCTTCAGTTTCTCGACCAGCTTGTCAAATTCTGCCTTCATTTCCATACATCACCTCTGTTATTGCTCATATTGAGAGAGTCTT
>JAJYAX010000315.1 GCA_021779275.1 Deltaproteobacteria bacterium
TCTGGCTCTGCTGGGAACGGGACAATCCATCTTCCTCTCCCCCAATACCGCCTCGGTGCTGGCACGAATCGAGGCGGAGTATACCGGAATAACCTCCGGCGTGCTGGCCACCTCTCGAAATATCGGTATGTTACTGGGAGCAGCCATAGCAGGAATGGCCTTGTCCGCCTTTTTTTCCTCCTTCAGCGGAGGCCTTGATCTGAAGGACTACTCCAGCCTTCATGTTCACTCCTTCATGCAGGCATACCGGGGCACCTTGGGGATCGCGGCCCTTGTCGCCCTGTCGGGCGCCGTCCTGTCGGCCTTACGGGAGGCAGGGAAACAGAGGACGGTGGTTTGAGAACAGAGGGTGTGAAAGACCGCTATCCGGCTGCTGGATTCTGCCTTTTAAATCCTATTGTCGCTATCATCCCGCCGCCTTCATTATGCTTGAGAGAAAAGGTCGCCTCGTGCAGTTTGACGATCTGTTCGACCAGGGTAAGCCCCATTCCGGTTCCGTAGGTCTTTGTGGTAAAGAACGGATCGGCGGCCCGCTCAAGATTGGCCCCGGTGATGCCGATGCCGGAATCCTTGATCGTGACCAGGATAAGATTCCCCGTCTCCCTGGTCGAGACTCGCAGTTCTCCGCCCTCCGGCATGGCCTCAATGGCATTTCTGATGAGATGGAGAAAGACCTGTCTGATCTTGCGCGGGTCAATGTCGAGATAGGGGTTCGGGGCGGCCAGATCAAGATGATAATTGATACCGGTCTTCTTCATGGCGCTATAGAAAATCATAACGCTTTTTTGCAGGAGAGCATGGAGCGACTGATGGCTTTTCTGGAGCGCACTTTCTTCGACAAAATTAAAAAGGTCTTCGAGCGTCGATTCGATCTTGGCCGTCTCCTGCGTCATTATATTGAGAAACTTCAGTATGTTCGGGTCGTCGACCCTTTTGGCCAGGAGACGGGCGGTCCCGCCGATGGAGGTGATTGGGTTGCGGATGGCATGGACCAATTGCGCCGACATATAGCCAAGGGTGGAGTAGCGTTCAGCCTCGACCAGAAGGTCTTTATTCTTTTCCAGTTCCTGGGTCACCATTTCCAGCTCGGTGATTTTAGCCGTCATATCCCGATAGAGATGGCTATGCTCGATGGCAAGACTCGCCTGGCCGGCAAAGATCTCCAGGGCCTGGATCTCCTCCTCCGTGATCGGCTTCCCGGTGACAAAGTTATCCGCAATGATAACCCCCAGAGATCTGCTGGGCGAATAGAGCGGAACAACAATAAAATCTTTCTCTCCCAGTAACTGTAAAAGGCTCTCCGCCACCACAATACCGGTTGCGCCGCCGTTGGAGACCAGAACGGTTCTTCGCTCCCGGCAAGAACGGATGAGGATATGATCATAATCGGCGCCTGGAATGGATAAAGAGCGGGCGATCCGGTTGACCTCCACATCCGAATCCAGGCAATCCTTTCGCATGAGGCCCATGATATCGTTGAGCTTAAGGTTTCTTTCCCTGATGTTGCTCCATACCCTGCCGGCATCTTCACGGCAGGCCGGGCCGATGGCAAGCTTACCCTGCAGAATATCTTCATCGAAGAGGGCGAGAAAGGCGCGGTTGAACTTCAACCCCTCCTCCGAGGTAATACCTACAAGAATTGCATGCAGGATGCTTTCCAGCTCAATGATACTGAGATAGGCCGTGTTCATTTTCAGATTGAGCTGATGCAGGAATTGTGTCCTGAAGGTGGTCGCCTCCAGCTCTTTTTGGAACAGGCGATTGTCGATGGCCAGCCGCCGCTTTTTAAGCGTCAATTGAATGGTGTGATTGAAAATAGCTGGAATAACCGGTTTGGTGAGGTAATCATCCGCCCCCATGCGGAGGCAATTCAGGGCCGTCTGGAGGTCCGTTGTTCCGGTGACCATGATGATGCCGAGATCGGGAAACCTGGGCGCGATATCGGCAAGTATCTCCGTGCCATCCCGGTCCGGCAGGCCGATATCCAGCAGGACCAGGGCGACTTTCCGGGAAGAGAGAAAATCAAAAAGTCCCTGCGCGCTCCCTGTTTTACAGACTGCATATCCCTGACGGGTCAGGAGATGCTCAAGTATTATCGCAATTTCTGGCGAATCGTCGACTATAACAATAACCTCGTCGTGATCCAGAAGCTTGCCGGGAACCTGATTGAGATGGGTGTCCTTATACGAGAGAAGTTCAACCATAATGTAGGATAATGAGAAGGGGAGGATGTAGGGACCGGATGAATAAGTGTACAGGTTTGGTTGAAAAATATAAATAAAAATCTTATAACATGCCGGTTGAGGAAAGGTTATACTTATTTAACCGATGGGAGCCTCCGGAACCGGAACTCTCTTTAGTTTTTCCGGATACGGGGTGGTCGATTTACGTGGATACATTCTTTGCAGAAAATGGGTTGCTGGCCCGGTGTCTTCCTGGTTTTGAGCCGCGGAGCGGTCAGCTGAAGATGGCGCAGGCCGTGGCCGCCGTGCTGGAAGACGGGGCGGGAGAGGATGGGGAGGGCGGACCTGCAGCGAAAATCCTGGTGGTGGAGGCTGAAACAGGCATTGGAAAAACCCTTGCCTATCTGCTCCCTGCTGTTCTTTCAGGGCAACGTCTGGTGATTTCGACCGCGACAATCAACCTTCAGGACCAGATTCTGCAAAAGGAGATACCGCTGATTTCGCGCCTGCTTAACCAGGAAATTCCCGCTCTGTGTGTCAAGGGCAGGCAGAATTATCTCTGCTTGTATCGCTGGTTTCAGTATCGCAGCTCTCCGCAGCTCTCTTTGCTTGAAGATGCGGACGGTGACAGGATCGAGACCTGGTTGCAGACAACCACGACAGGGGATAGGGCCGAACTGGCCTGGCTGCCCGACAGGTCTCAGCTCTGGGTAAAGATTTCAGCCCAGTCCCACCAGTGTTTGGGCAACGAATGCCCTGAGGGTGCAACCTGCTTTGTCAACCAGTTGCGCAGGAGGGCGGGGGCGGCACGATTGCTCATCGTCAATCATCATCTCTTTTTCTCCGATCTTTCCCTGAAGAAGGCCGGGTATGGAGAGATTCTTCCCCGCTATGAAGGCGTTATCTTCGATGAGGCGCATCATCTCGAAAATGTGGCGACCACTTTTTTCGGCATCACCTTCAGTCATTATCAGCTTCTCGATCTCTTAGGCGATATTGAAAGGCAGGCCCAGGCCGATCTCACTGCCGCCCAGACAGAACGGCTGAGAACGGCCGTCGGAGGTCTCGGGCAGCGCCTGGACCGGTTTGTCACCTTGTTTCCCCAGCAACGGGGGCGATATCCTCTCGATCCGCTGGTTCAAAAAATAGACCGGTGGCGGGAGGAGGTGGAGGACATGGCGGCCGGATTGGATCGTCTGGGAGGCGATCTTGCAAATCTCGGCGTAATGAGTGAAGGATGGCATGTCCTGGAGAAGCGGGCCGTCGAACTGAAAGAGAACCTGATTACCATTGCGCTGCCGGGGGAGCAGGCTGGGAGTAATCGCTACGTACGCTGGTATGAGAGAAGGGAGAGGGC
>JAJYAX010000316.1 GCA_021779275.1 Deltaproteobacteria bacterium
CTGTTGAGCCATGTTTTTGAAGGAAAGCCCCTGGTCCAGGACTATATACGAGGTGCATTGCTGGGCATCGAATTTCTCTGGGGAGGGCAGGTCTACCTGGATACCTCCGAGGTTATGCCGCAAGGCCAGGTTGCGCCGCCGGAGAAATCAGACGGCCGGGATGAGGCGGCCAGGGAGATTCTCTGGCGGAAGGTCAGATACAGGATGAAGGACAGAAGATTGAGCCGTAAGGTCGCAGTCGACTAGCATGTCTCAGATACGGAGCGAGTGCAAATGCGGGATTTGATAAAAGCCATGGAAAATCTCAGCCGGGAGGAGATCGGCTGGGAACAGCGGCCGACGCTTTCTTTTTCCGGGTTTCTACAGGAGCTTGTAGCCCAGCCGCACCGGATTGTCCGGAGCGTGTATCAGGTCTATTCCGATATGATCAAGGCCTTTGTCAGCGCCGATATGGATGAGTATCCGGATGATCCGGAATCCATTCATTATCTGAATTACGACTGCAGCCGCCTGTTCGTGGAGGGCTCCGACCGGCCGTTCTTTGCCGACCGCTTGTTTGCCAACAGACTGGTGGCCCATGTCGAGTCCCTCTCGTTTGGGGCGCAGCAGAACAAGATTTATATCTTTGAGGGGCCGCACGGCAGCGGCAAGTCAACCTTTCTCAACAACCTCCTGCGTAAATTTGAGGAGTACACCAACACCCCCGAGGGCTCCCGGTACGAGATCGTCTGGCGGTTGAAGCGGGATCATCTGGCGGGCGGCGTCCACTCCATCAATTCCCTTACCGAAAAGCTGGCCTGGGTCCTGGAAAATGACGGAAAAAAAGACCTGGCGGCCGAGATGCGCTGCGCCTGTGAACGAAAAGATGAACTCGGCAGCTATTTTGAGGTGCCCTGCCCCAGCCATGATAATCCGCTCCTGCTGATTCCGAAGAAGGCCCGCCGGCAGTTTTTTGATGATATCCTGGAAAATGAAGAGTTTAAATGGCAGCTGTTCACGGACAAGAAGTACGAATGGGTCTTCCAGGATTCCCCCTGTACGATCTGCACCTCGCTCTATCAGGCCCTGCTGCGGAAGTATAATGACCCCGCCAAGGTCCTGGAGCTGGCCTATGCCCGGCCCTATGCGGTCAACAGGAGAATCGGCGAGGGGATCTCGGTCTTCAGCCCGGGTGACAAGCCCCTGCAGCAGATCGTGATGCGCAATGAGATGATCCAGCGCTCGCTGGATACGGTATTTTTCGATTCCAACAAGGTCAATTATCTCTACTCCCGGTATGCGAAGACCAACAACGGCATCTACGCCCTGATGGATATCAAATCCCATAATACCGAGCGGTTGATGGAGCTGCACAATATCATCAGTGACGGGGTGCATAAGGTTGAAGATATTGAGGAAAACGTCAACTCCCTGCTCTTTGCCCTGATGAATCCCGAGGACAAGAAGATTTTCAAGGACCTGCAGGCATTTTCTGATCGTATCGAATATATCAATGTTCCCTATATCCTTGATCTGAAAACGGAGGTCGAGATATACCGGGAAATCTTCGGTAAACATATCGAGGAGAATTTCCTGCCCAGGGTCCTGCATAATTTTGCCCGGGCCATCATTGCCACCCGTCTGCATACAAAATCGGATTCCATGCTGGAATGGATAGGCAACCCGGAAAAGTATGAACTCTACTGCGATCAGAACCTGCAGCTCCTGAAGATGGAGATCTATACCGGCTTTATCCCTAAATGGCTGCAGGAGGAGGATCTGGAGAATTTTACGGCCAAACGCCGGCAGAAGATCATCTCCGAGTCCGAGAACGATGGCTGGAAGGGCCTGTCGGGACGTGATTCCATCCGGATGTTCAATGAATTTTATTCCGGCTATAAGCAGAACGATAAGCTCATAGATATGTCCATGCTGATCAAGTTTTTCAAGAAATACTGCAAGCAGGATCGCAATATCCTGCCTCTCGGTTTTCTTGATTCTCTGTTGAAGATGTACAATTATTCGGTCCTCCAGGAGGTGAAGGAGTCGCTGTATTATTACAACGAGGAGCAGATATCCAAAGAGATACAGAACTATATGTTCGCGGTGAATTTCGAGCCGGGGACGCTGGAGTTCTGCAAATACACCGGAGATCGCCTGGAGATAACAGAGGAGTTTTTCAAACGCATAGAGGCGAGACTGCTCACCAGTCAGAAGGATGCCGTACGATTCAGGGCCGATGTGCAGAAATCCTATACGACCAACGCCCTGACCCAGGAGATGTTGCGGGATAACCTACCCATCACCGAGACCACCCTCTATACGCAACTCCATGATCGCTATGAGTATAACCTGAAGGAAAAGGTCCTGGAGCCCTTTCTGGAAAACGAGAATTTCCGCCGGGCGGTCAAAGACTTCGACGAGGAGTCCTTTAAGACCTATGACAAGAAAATCCGGGACGACGTCACCTTCCTGATGAAGAATCTGCGGGAAAAATACCGCTATACCAGGCAGGGCGCCCGGGAAATCTGTATCTATGTCATCGACAACAATCTGGCCAGGACCTTTGCCGGGTTGAAATAAGGTGTTCTTCTCACCCTCTCTCAGCACCATTTCTTTTCTTGATGCAATCGGCCGGTTTCCCTGGTATACATTGGATGTATCGACTGTAATTTCCCGCTCCTGTTTCACATTGTAAATCATGCGAAATCTCTTTACCTACGGCTCCCTGATGTGCGAGGATATCATGTTTGCGGTCGCTGGCGAGCCTCTTCCCCACACCCCCGCCCTCCTGCCCGGCTATCGGCGATTTTTAATAAAAAGCGAACAGTATCCTGGTGTTATCCAAAGCATAGACGGTCAGGTCCAGGGGGTTGTTTACCATGACATCTCGCCTAAGGGCTGGTCGCGGCTCGACCGCTTTGAGGGAGAGCTCTACACCCGCAGTCTGGTTGCGGTTCGCTATGAACAGGGGGATGAGGCCACGGCCTATTGCTATGTCATCAGGCCGGAATTCCGGGACAGACTGACCGGGGAAGAATGGGATTTTGAGACCTTTCTGCGGCGGGGAAAAAAGATTTTTCAGAATCGATATTCGGGTTTCAGGGATATTTAACGAGCGATAGACCGGGATGCACGGGTAAGACCGCTCACTTTTTCAGAGAAGGTTCTATGCGCATAGGTATTGATATCGGCGGCACCCATACGGATGGAGTTCTTATAGATGGGGATCGGCTTATCGCCGCCGCCAAGACCCCGACTCTCGGTGATAATCTCCTGGAATCCATCAGCCGGGTGCTGCATTCGATACTCTCCGGTCAGGATACAGGCCGGATCAGCGTCCTCAACCTGAGCACGACCCTGAATACCAATGCCATCGTCACCGGCAGGATCGACCCGGTGGGGGTCCTGGTGGCCGGAGGACCGGGCATCTCGCCGGAGGCCTACCGGATAGGCGGGCATTATCATCTGATCCCCGGCTCTCTCGATCATCTGGGGACGGAGACCACACCGCTGGATGTCCATCGATTGCAGGAGGCCATTGCCGA
>JAJYAX010000317.1 GCA_021779275.1 Deltaproteobacteria bacterium
TCAGGCCTCCCAGGCCAAAGGTTATCGTGATAAAGCTCAAATCGTCGATTGCCGGCCGTTTCCGCAGCAGTATTGAATAGAGGGCATAGAGCACCACGGCGGCCAGCATCCAGATATCGCCCGTCACAAAAGAGAGGCGACGAAAATACGACCATTCTCCATGGGCGATGATGATAAATGCCCCGGCTATACAGATGGCCACGCCCATTGCCTGCACCAGCCGTATCCGCTCATTGAACAGCAGCAGCGAAAAGACCACTATCCAGGCCGGCATCGAGGTTTGGATCAAGGCGCTGTCAATTGCCGTGGTGGTTTGAACAGCGGTATAGAGCATGGTATTGAAACAGGCGATACCTAAAAACGAGAGTATCAGCATGATCTTCCAGCGCCTCTGAACCGTCGGCCAGTCTTTTTTCACCCGTTTCCAGGTAAACGGCAGCAGAAAGATCAGGGCAATGGCCCAGCGCCAGAAGGCCAAGGTCACCGGAGGAATAACCTGATTGACGCCTCTGCCCAGAACGACATTGCCCGCCCAGAACAGCGGCGGGAAAATCAACAGGATATGCGGGTAATTGCGCAGGGAGAGAAGTCTTTCTTTAAGTGGATTCATGATCTTCCGCAAGGAAAGGCAGCTCCTGGCCTATCAGCTTGGCCGGCCGGGAAGCCTGCAGCTGTTGGAAAGAGAGGTCCTTGACAGGGCATTGTTACAGGCATCTTCATCGGGTAAAGGCAAACTTTCAGGCCTTCTCACCCTTGGCTCGTCACGTTCCGGACACCTCATGCTCATGCACAATCTCCGTTTTAATGGTTGTCAGCAATTCCTGAAAAACCGGCAGGACATCGGTCCGGAAACGTCCCGCCACGCAGACATTCATGATATCATCACCCACCTGAAGCTCCCCCTCGTTGATCCAGACCCTGATATCAGCGACCCCTTCTCTGGTTTTGTATGTCTTCAGCAGGTCTTCGAGCATTTGCTTATCGTAGGAAAGTTTCATGGCCCTGACCGGCTTCCCGTCCCTGGCCGTCCCCCGCACGATGCCGTTATGAATGAGAATCATGCCAAGCATCTCGGGATCACACTTTTTTTTAATTTCCTGTATCCAGGTTTCAATCATAGTATCCTCCGTATACTCCATATATGAAGTACGGTTGTTAATCGGCAGGCGCCCGTCCATTCATGGAAGGGTTCCAGAGGCCGAGCGCATTTATTGTTTTCGCACAACGGCGGCCACACTAATATCTTCTCCGTTGTCAAAATGCAGTTTCAAGATGATCGTGTCATCGGCCTGGAGATGACGCCTAGGCTGCATCAGCATCAGGTGATACCCGCCGGGCTCCAGCCTGACATTTTCGCCGCCCTTGATCTGCAGACCGGTCTGCTTCATCATATGCGACATCCCTTCCTGCGTCTCGGTCCGATGGATATCGACCATCTCGAAATCATCGCTTGTGGCGGATTCCAACCCTACCGCGTGGGTGGAAGTGTTGCTGATGGTCATATAGGCGGCAAGCGTCCGGACAGAGGGCGGCGCTTCCCTGATCCAGGGATCGGTCACCAAGATCTCGGTCGCTCCGGCGCGGGTCGCCGCCAGCAGACAGAAGAGGAACAGAATCTTCATCGATTGTTTCATCGTCATTCTCCATAGTAAGCCCGCAGTTTGCGAAACACGGCAAGGATATCATCCGTTGCCAGGGGCGGCTGCAATGTGGCCGCCAGCTCTCCCCGTGGGGTGATAAACAGCAGGCCGGAATAATGGACAACCGCATAGTTATCCATGGCGGGTTTGTGCAGGACATCGCGTATGAACACGCCTTGCGGGTCCTGATAGATATAAAACAACCCGAGCCCGGTCACCAGCCTGTTGATCTCTTCCGGCTTTCCGGTGACGCCCAGAAAATCTTTATGAAAGTACCCGACATATTCTCCCAGTTCCTCCGGCCTGTCACGGAAGGGATCCACACTGAAAAAGACGAATCGGGGCGCCCTGATGTTATCCGGCGGCCGATCAAACTGTTTGTAGAGGCTCGACATCTCCCTCAGCGTCGTGGGACAGATATCAGGACAGTAGGTATATCCGATCATGGCCAGGGTCCAATTCCCCGCCAGGCTGTCGTTATTGAACGTCCGCCCCCGCTGATCCATCAGGGCGAACGGCGGAATCCTGACGGGAGGCGCCAGGCTCCTGGCCCCCGGCACATTCATATCCAGGGCGGGCTTTTTCAGAAAAAAAAAGCCCGCGGCCGCCATAACCAGGACCACCACACCGAAAAGCCCTGCCCTGACCCACATTTTTGCACCGGAAGTTCTCATGCAGCCCTCACCTTTCACAGATCTTCTGCTCCGTGCTTCTTTGTACCCCTGCGCCGGAGAAAAACAACAAACAGTCCGCCAAAGATCAGAACAAGAACCAGGAGCCCGGTTTTCACCTTCTGCAGAATTGCCGTGCTGTTTTTTGAACCGGTATTGAAACAGAAGCCCAAAAGCCGTTTAACGGATATGGCCGGTGTCCCCTTTTTTGCCTCCAGCAGGGCCATATCGACATCTCCGGACAAAAACGAGCCATACACATACTTGATAACCCTGCCTTCAGCAGAAACGGCAACCAGCGCCGAGGGATGCGCAAAGGTTCCGTCCGGCATCCGCTCAACCCGATAGCCCAGGGCGCCGAGCAGTGTCTGTATGCTCTCCTTGGTACCGACCAGAAATTTCCAGTCCCCGGCCGGGAAAGTATCGGGAAGCATTTTCAGATAGTTTTCCTTGGCATTCTTGGCATCTTCAACCTTTTCCTCCGCATTGAAACTGAAGGAAATCACCTTGAAATCAACCCCCGGTTTAAGGGTGGAATTCCTGATGGCGTTGGCAAGATACGACAGGTTCAGGCTGCAGCTGTTCGGGCAATAGAAATATATCGGGAGGATCAGGGTCGGTTTGTCGATAATGGCGCGCAAGGGCATATCGTGCCCGGCGGAATCGGTGAACACGGTATCCAGAAGCAGGTAGTCTCCGGTTTTTTCGCTTACCCACTCTTCATCAACAACCCTGTTCTGGTCAGCCGGATCTTCATGTGTCCTTCCGTCATCTTTTTGAGAGATATCAGGCTGTTCCTTACCGGCGGAAATATTCCCCGCCAAAACAGGAGAGAGGGACAGGATCAGGCAACAGATCCCGCAGATGATCAGCCATCTCTTCCCTCTCCTCTCCCCCATCCGGTGATCATGTCTCTGTCCCATCATGCCGTTCAGTATGTGTTTTTGCCGCTTGCGAGGTTTACGCTGATGCCTGTCCGAAATTTATGTCTCAGCTTAGAGGTGTCGCCGTCAAGTCCATAGGCAAGGAGCACGGTGGTCTCGCCGGCGGGATCAATCCTGCCGCCCGTGGTGTCTCTGGAAACAAGCGGGATGGCGAACTCAATGGTTGTCACGCCGCCTTCCTCCTTGCCCCCGATGAGCGTTATATCGCTTTTTCCGCCGAGCTTTTCAACGGGCTCATGTTTTATTTCACCTGTGCCGA
>JAJYAX010000318.1 GCA_021779275.1 Deltaproteobacteria bacterium
CAGGACGTCATCGGGCAACAGTACGCCTTCCCCAGCGAAAACGATCAGCGCAATGTTGAGATATTCCCCCTCGATGGCGGAACTCCCCAACGGCAAGGCCGACCTGTATTCGCGCAGCCCGCTCGCTCCCGCCTGGTTTTTCGGGGTGAGAGGAAACTCTTGATTATTTACCCGGATGGATCTTCCTGTGATTCCGGCCGGAAGGTTGACATCAAGATAGAGTCCTGTCGCGGCTGCAATTTTCAATAAGGGTTTGCCGGGCAAGGCCATATCTCCCGTCATGACCAGCCGGGCGCTCAAGGTTCCGTCAATGGGAGAAACGATTGCCGCATAGCTCAACTGATTGTCTATCTCCTTCTCGTTCTGGATCAGTTCGTCACGACTTGCCTGAAGCATGGATATGCTGCTCCTGACTGCCTCGATCTGCGCCCTGAGCCCGGCTATCTCGGTTTCTTCTTTGCTGTATTCCTCAACGGAGGCCCCTTTTACATCAAGGAGTTCTTTTGTCCTGGCATGGCTGCTCTGCGCGTTCTGAAGCGCAGTCTGGGCGGCTTGAAGATTGGCTCTTTTGCCGGTAATATCAAAATCCAGACTGGTGCGTTTGAGACGGAGGCCTTCCTTTTGGGCCTTGAGTTCATGATCATCGATGCTGACCAGGAGATCGCCCTTGCGCACAGAATCTCCTTCCTTTTTAAACAGCCCTGTCACCCTCCCGCTGACCTTCGTCGAAAGCGTTGTGGAAACATCCGAAGAGACAATTCCCATGGCAGGGAGGCTCAGACTGATGGCCTGACGGTTGAGGACCACCGTATCCACCACCACCGGCAGAACCGCAGCGGGGGGTGTCCGCGCCAGGTCATGTTTTCTCTTTAACAGAAGGCCTATTCCGGCTAGAGCTATGAGGAGAATCGCTATCATACGTACGCTGTTTTTTTTCATTGGACAACTCCTGTTAAATCGTCACCATAAAGGACAGCCTGGCGGCAGATGATCTGCCAGCGGTCCCGGTCAATCTGATGGAGCGTGGCCTCGGCGTCGAGAACCTCTGTTTCGTTGCGGAGATATTCTTCGGTCGTCATTCGTCCGTTGCGGTAGGCAACCTTGGCGATTTCGAGAATTTTTTTGCTGTTATCGACAGATCTGGCCGCCATCTCTTGCGAGCGTTCAAGAAGCGGCAATTGCCCGGCAAGCGTGTCGGCCTCCGTCGCCAGATCAATGTGCACCTGCGCCAGATGCTTTTTTTCTTTACGCAATTGGTTGTGCGCCAGGTCAATTGAGGTGCTCAGACTCCGGTCGAAGAGAGGAATTGAGACGGTGATGCCAAGGTAGTTGTAACTCCGGTTAATGGGCTCATCGGTATTATAGGCGGTTCCGTAATTTTCGGTAACCGCGCCGACCAGCTTTACGGTCGGATAATGCTGATCCTGGACCCTCTGCACTTCTTTTTCCGCCACGGCCACATTCCCCTGCTGCTGCTTTTCGCTTAGAAATTCTCCTTCCTTGACAGGACGTTGCTGGGTCAACGGGACAAAATTATCAACCTCCAGACCGGTTGACTGCTTAATTTGATTGGTTAGGGACAGCCTCTGCATCTGCAGATCGTTCTGCTGTTTTTGCAGGATATTGATGGTGGTTCCGATCTTGAGAAGTTCGGATTCCGGGGTGCGGCCATTGTTGACCGCCAGCCGGAGATCGTCGCGGGTTTTTTGCAGCGAAGCCAGACGGGCGGCAAGAGCCGCGTTAAGGTGGGTGACATAGGCCAAGGAGGCGTCAAGCGAAACCACCTCCGCCTGGCGGGCCGCCAGATTGACTTTATACCCAAGCTTGCTTACCTGCTGCAACTCCTTGACCTTATCCGCCAGGGTGTACAGTCCCTTGACAAACAGCGGCATTTCCACCTTCAATCCGTAGCGCTCGATCTCGTTGGAAAAAGGGATCGAATCGCCTTTGGCGACATTGACCTCGGTGGGAGGCATCGGCCGCAGGTTGGTTGGTGAATTGTATCGTTCGTAATTCCCGAATGCCGAGAGCTTGGGATAAAGTTCCGCCCGCGCCTGCTCCAGCTGTATCGATGTCGCCTGCGTTTCCAACTGACGTGACTGCAGGCCCGGCTGTTTCTCGACCGCCTCCAGCAGCGTTGTTATATTCAGTTCGGCGGCTGAAACTTGTGTAAAACAGATAATCAACAGCACTAAACTCCACAGATATTTCATCTATCATTTCCCCCGAATGAGATATCCAGTCCTTATCTGTTGTTCACCAACCACTCCAAGGCAGGGATAGAGCTTGCCATCGCGGTGGCTGACTTGGCAAACTTTGCGATTGTGAACGTCTCAACTATCTCTTCCGTCGTTGCTCCGGCCTTTTTCGCCTGCTTGGCATTATTCAATATGCAGGCCGGGGAGTCGAGGGCGATACCGGCTGCCATGGCGATCAGCGCCTTGTACTTCGGCGGGATCATAGTACCGCTCATTGCAGCCTGACGTTCAGACACAAACCGCATCACTTGTCCTTCGTCGAGTTGTCCCAAGAGTTCCAACGGTTTTGGTATCTCGCCGTTTTCACTTTTGATCTTTTCCATCAGTTCTTTGTAATCCATGGTTAATCTCCTTTAGATTTTGTTATTGAATGACTTAAGCACATTTTCCACGCCGATTATTTTTTCTTCATTGATTGTTGAGATATTAAGACCCGGTAATGCCTTTTTTCAGTCTTCAAAACTTTGTTCAGTGTGAGTGACAGCCCGAATGACAGGTGGTGGAAGTGGTCTCCAACCTTCCCGGCCAACAGCGACCCTGTTTGCCCGGGTCGTCGGTATGACAGGCCCCGCTGATATCGCTTCGCTCAATCTGGATGGTCGTGTGGTGAATATTGAAATCATGATGGAGACACTCGGCTGTCTGATGCAGAAACTCGTCATTGCCGCCATCCTGCATGACCAGATGGGCGGTCAGGATGTTTTCGGTGGTGCTCGCCGCCCAGATGTGGAGATCATGGACACATTCCACTCCGGGCAGTCCGGTCAAATACTCCAGTACAGTTTCCGCATCGATCTGGGCAGGCACTCCGGCCATGGCAAGATGCAGTGAATCTTTAAGGAGTCCCCAGCCGGAGAGAAGAATGAGGAAGGCGATTGTAATCGAGATTATCGGATCAAGGATATCCAGGCCGGTGGCAGCGATAATCAATCCTGACACCACCACCCCGGCTGAGACGGCGGCATCGGCGGCCATATGCAGAAAGGCCCCTTTGATATTCAGATCATTTCTTCGTCCTGCCATGAACAACAGGGCTGTCGCCGTATTAATCACCACCCCGATGGCGGCGACCAGCGAAATTGTACCCCCGTTCACCGGAACCGGGGAGCGCAGCCTGCCGACAGCCTCCCATATAATAACCCCAATAGCCGCACACAGAAAAAGGGCGCTGCCAAGAGACACCAGGATAGTCCCCTTTTTGAAACCGAAGGTGCGTTTGGCGGTGGCCGAGCGATTTGCCAGC
>JAJYAX010000319.1 GCA_021779275.1 Deltaproteobacteria bacterium
TTGGCCAGGGTCTTTTTTCTCTCGTCATCGTTATTGTACACATAAATGATATGCTGTCCCTCAACGAGTTCCTCATCGGAAAACCCCAGGGACACCTTACGTTTCTCAGCCTTCATCGCAACCTCCCGGAAATACCCCCGGCCTGACAGGAAAAACAGAAAACCACGGCAACCTCAGGGCCTGCCCATTGCAGGCCCGGGTGCAGTATAGCACAGAAACACTTAAGAGAAGAAACGATATCTTCAGAGAGAGAACGGCACGGGAAAATGTTTGGGCCTTAAGAGGCCTTACGAACTGCAGGAGAGCATGGAGCAACCGGCCCGGTTGCGGGCCCATTCCGGACGCTTCCGGGCATACTCTTCCCTTCCCGGCTGTTCATCATAGGGGGTCCTGAGCAGATCCAACAACTCAGAGACCAGCGAGAAGTCCCCCTGCTCGGCGCGGTCGATGGCCATCTGGGCAAGGTAGTTGCGCAGGACATACTTGGGATTGACCCGGTTCATCCGTCGTCGCCGTTCCTCCTCGGGGAGACTTTCCCGGTGCAGGCGTTTGCCGTATCTTCCCAGCCAGGCGCCCAGCCGTGATGGCGACCCCAAAGGGCGATAAGCGGCCTCGGACAGAAAGGCCGGGATCTCCTCAGCGGGGGCGTCGGAGATCTTGAAGCGGGAGAGATTCCGGAAAAACAGGGTCATATCCATCTCCAGGGCATGTAGAATAGCAAAGAGTTCATGCACCAGATCATCATCCCCGGTCTCAAAGGCGGCAAGCCCCAGCTTTCCGGCAATCATTGTCCGCCACCCCTGCTGAAAGCCCCGGCTGTAGACAGCCAAGGCCTCCTGCAGTGGCTCCTCCTCGCCGATCAACGGATAGAGGGCATTGGCCAGCCGGACCAGATTCCACTGGGCGACCTGCGGCTGGTTGCCGAAACAGTAGCGGCGGCCGCCGGCGTCGGTGGTGTTCGGGGTCCAGCCGGGATCAAAATCCTCCAGCCAGCCGTAGGGTCCATAATCGATGGTCAGACCCAGGATCGACATATTGTCGGTATTCATGACCCCATGCACAAAGCCGACCCGCATCCAGTGGACGATCATTTCGGCCGTCCTCCGGCAGACCTCGGTGAACCACCGGCGATAGACGGCAGGAGACGGTTCCCCCAGCTCAGGAAAATCGGTCCGGATCGTATAGTCCGCCAGACGCCGCAATAAGGCCATCTCACCGCGGGAGGCCAGTATCTCAAAGTTGCCGAACCGGATAAAGGACGGCGAGACCCTACAGACCACCGCCCCCGGCTCATCCTTAGGATGGCCGTCATAAAACATATCCCGTTCGACGGGCTCGCCGGTCGTAATCAGGCTCAGGGCCCTGGTGGTCGGAACCCCCAGATGGAACATCGCCTCGCTGCAGAGGAATTCCCGCACCGAGGAGCGCAGGACTGCCAGACCGTCGGCGGTGCGCGAATAGGGAGTGGGACCGGCCCCCTTCAGCTGGAGCACCCAGCGCTGCCCCCTGCGGTTCACGACCTCGCCCAGGTTGATGGCCCGGCCGTCACCCAACTGACCGGCCCAGTGGCCGAACTGGTGGCCGCCATAGCACATGGCGAAGGGCTGCATCCCGGCAACCAGACCGTTGCCGGCAAAGACCCGGACAAACTCGGGTGAGAGACAGGCCGCCGCCGACAAGTCCAGCAATCCGGCCGTCTCGGGCGACCAGGCGACCAGCACGGGTGCGGCCACCCTGGTCGGCCGGACCAGCGAATAGCAGGCCCCCGTCACCTGGCGGCGAGTGTTCTCCAGCAGCGGGTCGGCAGGCAGCTCCCGAATAAAACGATTATCAAACTGCAATGCGGCAAGACCGCCCTGTGTCTGCATACTTACGGTCCCTTCCTTTTCCTGTTTCTTCTCTGGCATGCACAGACTCTAAGCATACCACAGCGTCATAGCAAGAAAGGCCGGCCGAGGGCGTGCTACCCCTTCTGTTACGGGCCATCGAACGACCAGGAATGAGGGGGGGGTCACGCCTGCCGGCTGGAGAAAAAAGACTTCGACCGCTCGGCTCACATCCCTCACAGCTTGATGATTTCGGTATTCATAGGACAAACCGGCCTACTCGACTTACTAACTGTTTGCCTGTAATTCACGACCGTAAATTAATAATTTAAGGACGTCCCCTACTTTTCCCCGGCGGCGGACTGCCTTCTGTTGCGGGCTATTGAGCGACCAGGAAAGAGGGGGTCACGCCTGTCGGCTGGAGGAAAAAGAGACTTTGACCGCCTGGCTCACACTCATGCCAGCTTGATAATCTCGATTTTCATAGGAGAAACCTGTCTACTCGACTTACTAACTTTTTGCCTGTAATTCTAGGCCACAAGTTATATTTTTTGTGCGAACCACTCGTAGTTTCCAGACATGGTTATAGTTCCATCTTGGTCTAAGACATTTACGGCGACTTCTATTGAAGCACGGCCTTTCCTTTCTAATTGTTGTTCAAATCGTTCTCTATGTTCTTTCATTATTTCTGCTTGAGCACGGATGCTTGATATTGCAGGTCTTTTGAATTTCACTTCCGACTTTCTTAAAATTGGAACTACAGAATTTTCAAGTTGAGGAAAACTTCTCTGAAGACAAAGACCACTGCAAGCTTCTGCGAGAGAGAATTGTGCACTCGCATGCATTGTTCCTAAATGATTTTTCATGTGGTCTTTGAGCTCGAGATGAAGATATGATTTATCTTCATCATCCGATAATATCTCAATAAATTTGTTGAATGGGATTTCTGTAATATTCATTTCTCAGTATATTTGTATTTTGTTTGAATGGCCAACTACTGAATATCAGGTCGATTTGCCCTGATACAATGATATTGAGGGGGGTTTCGGACAGATTTGCCCTGTTCCAATATCAAACTTCATGAAAAAATATGTCAGATATTTCCATCCAGCCTCCCCCGTTTAAGTGTCTTTTCCTCACTCAGTATACATACCGGAAAGACTGCCTGCTACAGTTTTTGAGGTTTTGTATAAAAACACGTGTAATCGACATGTTCGGTTATTTATCTTTGCTTTTAGGGTCTCTGCAATTCTTCACTTTATCGTGCCTTCAGATAATAAAAGTTCCTCTCTGTCATTCAGCAGGTTTTTTATTTGACACCGCCCCTCCTGCATGAATATAATTCTTATTACAGGAGACAAATACCAATGATTGACTCAACAGACCTTGCAATTCTGAATATAATTCAAAATAACGGCAGAATATCCAATGCCGAGCTGGCCCGGATGATCAGCATGGCGCCGTCCGGGGTCCTGGAGCGGATCAAGAAACTGGAGAAGAAGGGCATTATCCTGGGCTATGAGGTCCGCCTGAATCATAAGGCCCTGGGGGTGTCGCTGGTGACCTTTATCCATATCAAGACCATGGAATCCGTCGGCGGCGCCGAGATCGGCCGGCAGCTGGCCAGGATCGCCGAGATCCAGGAGGTCCACTGG
>JAJYAX010000320.1 GCA_021779275.1 Deltaproteobacteria bacterium
TTTGAGCCGTTTATTGATAGAGTGTCTAAAAGTAGTAAAAAAGCCACGAGAAACAGTTTTTTCAAAACTTTCAAGAGGGAAAATCCGGCCTTCGTTGTGTTCTATAATCCAATTCCGTTTAGCCTCCCCCCCTTCAAGATCAGAATAATCTTCCCGTTGAAACGCAAAGGATGGATAGACGAGGAAACAGGGGAATTGAGGAATAATATATTTGGAAAGAAAGACATCCCATTGCGCTTCAAAGAAGATTTTTTCGTTTAAATTCAAAATAAAATCTCTTGCGCCCTGACTGAAAATAATCGCATGGGTCCCGCCAACGAAGACATGGTCTTTTTTCTTAGAGGGTTTAGGTTCGGGCAAGAGCCTGACCAGATTTTCAGATACCAAGGGATGCTTGACCTTTCTATCGAACAGGTGAGCGCCAAGGTAAAGCAGGCCCCAATCGGAAGGCAGCTGTGTCCCCGCAGCATTTAAAGTAGCCGCAGGCGTTTTTTCAGGTAAAAAGGTTACATCATCCTCAAATATACACAGGTGTTCAATCAATTGAGCAGATTTGATGATCTCCAGATTGGTTTTAATAAGGCCATGTTCACCTCTACTCATTTTGGAATTACTGATAGCAGCATCTGAAATTGCCGAAATACGTTCAATTTTATTTTGGATCCCCAGCTTTTCGAACTCTAATTGCGCCATCGACCAACGATCAGGGCGAGAATCCAGATTAATGCAATACCACTTACCCACTGCCGACATGAAATTATTCATGATTCTTTGTCAAGAAAGTCTAAATATTCATTTATGGAAGATTGCTCTAATATATTTCTCTACACTGCCTAGCACTTTGTTTTTTATAGGATATATATCTTTACCTCTTAAATAATCATGACCACCCCATTTAGTCTTATCCCTAATTATTATCTTGGGTTTACATGGCAACCCACTACCCTCTGGATATCCATAAGATGGATCTAATATTTTAATAGGTTTCCCTACCAAATAACAATTTAAATGCGATTCATCATGCCATAAGGCAATTATTCCGTTGAAAAGATCATTATCAGTGTTTTTTTCGAGGCGATCAATCATTTCAAGATAATCAATTGCTAATCCCCCATTTAAACCACCCATATAGTAATGCTCTCCTACGCCATACGGAATGTATGCATGAGAGGATGGGTTTCTTTCATAGGTGAAATCATTGTTATTTTTATCATGGAACCCAGGATGTAATACCGCTACAAGCTTTTCTGTGTTTGAAGGCAGTATCTCTTCTCCTACATCATTTATAAAAAGCATATTGGAGTTAAAGAAAAAAATAAAATCGAAATTTTCGAGTTTATTCTTAATCATGTTAAAAAGTTTAAATCTATAGAGGGTCGGAAAAGGCCAAGTCATTTGCTTTTGATAAATTATATGAATTCTCTCACCTGGAGAGATAGTTTCACTATCGGTAAATACATAATATTCCTTTTTAATATTCCTTAGAAAGTGCTTTTCTGCGGTATTATAGAAATCTTTCCAAAAAATGTCGTATGGACCAGTACAAATATATAGAATAGCTATGGAGCAGCTTGCATAAGTCATAAGTTGTGGGCTAATTATATGATTGAGACAAGAAAAAACGTGACGATTCTGATCCTGATCACGGTTATCTGCCATCCGTAACATTGAAGGATAGTTTTATCATAATCACGATATCATGGTCCACACGCTACCGAACAGACTGCCCTGAACCACTTTCAAGCGTCTGCTCATTTTTCCATGCCGAGTTCAATTAACCTCTCCAAAAGAGCAGGAAAAGGAAGTCCATAGGCGGCGGCGGCCTGCGGAAAAAGGCTGGTGGCGGTCATGCCGGGGATGGTATTTGTCTCCAGCAGAACAAACTTGCCTGCAGCGGTAAGGATCATATCGGTCCGTGAATACCCCCGCAGCTGCAGGGCTCTGTGGGCGGCGACACCATACTCCTGTGCTCTGGCAGTCAGATCTGCAGCGATGGGTGCGGGACAGATCTCCCTGGAGGCGCCGGGCTTATATTTGGCGTTGTAATCAAAGAAAGCATACCCCTCTCCCGGGATGATCTCGATGAGGGGCAGGGCGACGGGATCAGTATTGCCAAGCACGCCTGCGGTAATCTCCCGGCCGACGATGAACTGTTCCACCATCACCCTGGAATCGTGGGTAAAGGCCATTTTAATCCCGGCAGCAAGTTCCGCCTCCGTGCGGGCAATGGCCATGCCGATACTGGAGCCCTGACAGATGGGTTTCACCACCAGGGGCAGGCCCAGACGTTTAATTATCTCGGAGGCCGTTGTCCCTTTATGGACGTCCACCATCTCCCAATCGGCCACAGGCAGACCATGCAGACGGTATAGCTCCTTGGCCAGGTTCTTATCCATGGCCAGGGCGCTGCCCAGAACCCCGGAGCCCTGGTAGGGAATGCCCAGCAGTTCCAAGAGCCCCTGCACGGTGCCATCCTCACCGAAGAGACCATGGAGAAGGATGAAGGCAAAATCGATCCTGCCGGCATCGGCGACCAGGGTCTCCAGATCCGTTGCCGTGTCATATTTCAGCACCTCAAATTTCTCGGGATCAAGGGCCTTTGCAACCCCTTGCGCCCCACTGAGGGAGACCTCGCGCTCGCCTGATCTTCCACCGGCGAGCAAGGCCACACGCACTCTCTTGTTTTCGCCCACGTTGTCACCTCTTTAGATGTTTTTTCTGCCGGACAGATACCCCTTCCTGGTTGGCCGGGGAGGACCCGTCCGGCAAGAAAACATTTTCCCTCATTCAGGATCTTCAGGCCGTACTGCTCCTGCACGACGCCATTATGAAACCTCCGGGCAGGAAAAGCATCAAAAAAAATCAGCCTTCTGTTTCAGCAGGGGGAGTCCGTTTCCTTCTGAAAATTCTATTGACAGAATTCGCGCTATTTTATATAAAGGGAAGGTTATTGTCATGAAAATTTTGCTTTTTAAATATATCTTTGATTAATTCGTCAAACGGAGCCTGAGATGATAGAAGTTGAAGTTCGTGGAGACCTTGAATATGCCATCAGACAGCTGAAGAAGAAGCTGCAGATTGATGGGATAAAAAGAGAGCTGAAGCGTCGTGAATACTACGAAAAGCCGAGTGTCAAGAAACGCCGCAAACAGGCCGAAGCACGCCGGAAACTCCGCAAGTTCAATCGCATTCGCAAGGCCGCCTGAGCAGTTACGGGATAAAATGCCCGTCCGGACGGGCATTTTGAACCATCCCTGCAAACTTTCATTCTGCTGAATACCATCGAACCGTCTCCTCTTCCCGAGCCATTTACCACCCTTCACGAACTCTTTCTTCATCATCTGATCTCCGAGAGACGCCTTGCGGAAAATACCGTTGCGGCCTATTCAGCTGATATCCTTTCTTTTCTTGTTTTTCTCCAGACATACCGGAAAATCGATCTTCAGGCGGTGGACAGCGAGGCC
>JAJYAX010000321.1 GCA_021779275.1 Deltaproteobacteria bacterium
GTCCCTGATTCTGATGCGGAATGCCTTCAAATCACTGGCCCAGTTTCCGGAACCCGTCACCTTCAGCGGCAACGAGCAGGCCATCCTCCATATCATCTCGGATGGTTTTGGCGCCTTGCTGATCTTCGCCATGCTGGGCTACTACTACATGGTCCAGGAGCGGGCCTCGGACGAGCCGATGAAACCGGCGGACCTCTTCAGTTTTGTCTCCGCCAAGAAGGGAATCGCCCTGATCCTGCTTGCCGTTTTCATCTTTCTTGGCCTGCACAGCGGCTGGATGGTGGTAACCCACCAGGAGCATACGGATTTTCTCTATGACTTCTATACAATCCTGATCCTCACCGACATCCTGGTCGTGTTGATTTCCGAATGTTTCCACCCCTCTTTTTACACGGTCTTCAGGAATTCCGGTTTTGCCCTCTCCACCATGCTGATCCGGATGGCCCTGGCGGCGCCTCCCTATTTCAACGTCCTGCTGGGGTGCGCGGCGGCCCTCTTTGCCATCCTGCTGACCAAGATCAGCGGCAGGCTCTTTAAAGAACAGCTCACTGCCCGCAAAGGGATTGCCGCAGGAAAACAGAAGGGATGCGGGCTTTCAGGAAGATAGCGGACCTGTCGTGCTCTCAAACCGGCGCCGGGACAGAGAGGTCCCAGACGCCAGCGATCTTTGTACCGCAGGCGGGACAGCAGGAGTCCACCATCCTGTTGGAGCGGATACTGAAACCGAAACGGCGGATGATTTCCGTCCGGCAGCAGGGGCAGCAGGTGTTTTCTCCGCCCTGGCCGGGGACATTGCCCTCATAGACAAAAGAAAGGCCGCAATCGAGCCCGATCCGCCGGGCCCGGCGCAGGGAGCTGACCGGCGTCGGCGGCGGACCCGTCAGTTTATAGGCCGGGTAAAAGGCGGTGACATGCCAGGGTATGGCCGGGTCGACACTTGCTATGAAGGCGGCGATCCGGCGCAATTCCTCCTCGCCGTCATTCAGCCCCGGGATTACCAGGGTCGCGATCTCCACCCACACCCCCAGCTCCTTCATCAGCCGCACGGTCTCCAGGACCGGCTGCAGCCTGGCGCCGCAGACCTTTTTATAGAATTCGTCACTGAAGGCCTTGATATCGATATTGATCGCGCTCAACACCGGGGCCAGCAGCCTGGCGGCCTTCTCCGACATATATCCGTTGGAGACAAAGACGTTTCCCAGGCCTCCTTGCCGGGCCAACACGCTGCAATCATAGGCAAACTCGAAGAAGACCGTCGGCTCCACATAGGTGTAGCTGATGGAGCGGCAGCCCCCGGCTAAGGCCGCCGCGACCACCTGCTCCGGCGACCGCCTGATGCCGGCCATCTCTTTCTCCGACAGGTGTGCGGCCTGGGAGATGGAATGGTTCTGACAGTGCAGGCAACGGAAATTGCAGCCCACGGTGGAGATGGAATAGGAGAGACTGCCCGGCAGGAAGTGGAACATCGGCTTTTTTTCGATCGGGTCGATATGCTCGGCCGCCAGTTCGCCGTACACCAGGCTTACGAGCACACCGTCCCTGTTTTCCCGGACCCCGCAGACGCCCCGCCTGCCGGCCCTGATGGTACAGCCATGGGCGCAGAGTCCGCAGACCAGCGCATCCTTTTCCTGATGGTAGAACAAAGCCTTCCGTTGTTGCATCTTATCCTCCGCTCCTCCCGGACCGCCTCAGCTTCGCCACGGAACAAGGCGCGCCTACCGTCCCTCCCGCCATTCGGAATCGACAAGGATATAATACGGCCGAAACCGCTCCTTGTAACTCATGGCCGGGACATTCCTGATACAATAGCCCAGGTAGAGATACTCGATATTCTTCCGCAGACAGAAATCGACCATGGTCAGGATGTTGAAGGTCCCCAGACTCCGCCGCGCCTCATCTTCGTCGAAAAAGAAGTAGACGGCATTCAACCAGTTATCGCCGATATCGATAATACCGTTGCCGATCAGGCGGCCCTGCAGCCTGTAACGGAACTCAAAGGTCGAGGTGATGGTATTGAGGAAAAAGCCCGAGTAATAGCCTTTGGCGGTATTATTCTTATGGGGGAAACGGCCCTGCAGAAATTTTTCGCACAGATCGAGATTCTCGACACTGGGCGCTATACTGCCGACCGCGATGTCCACATCCGCATTTCTTTTCCACACCCGCCGCTGGTCCCTGTTGGGGCGGAAGGACCGGGGATGCAGGCGGATCGGGATACAGCCGGAACAACCGGCGCAGTGCATGGTATACAGATAATTGCCGTTCCGCCTGTAGCCCGCCGCCAGAAACAACTCCATGCCCCTGTCCGGCATGGGTCCGGAAACCCCCTGATAAAAGGTGGCCGGATACGGCTGGTGGTACGGACAATTCACCGTCACATCATAAAAATATTTATTCATCCGGGCCTGCAGGGAGGAAAATTCCCGGGCGCATTCCTGATCGTATACGGATCTCACATGTTCAATTCCTGTTAATTCAGAATTTTAGACTGTTAGTCTTTTGGTCTGGGAGGGTTTTAGCTAAACGGCTAAAAGACTACAGACTATCCACCTTCAACGAAACAGTAAACATAGACCGGCTTTCATACCAGTCCCTGATATTCCTTGATGACCCCGGTGGCGATGGAGCCGTCCTCTTCCATGATAAAGAACTCTGGCTCTATTCTATATCCCCTGAAGGAAAAATGAAATTTTTTCTCATATTTTTGGTCTGGTCGAAGGAGGTTTTGCGAGGTGTCCGGTGACGGTCTGAATGGGAGGCGGAGGCAAACAGATCGGACGGCCCGGGAACCCTATTGGTGAACAGCCCCTAAATCTTCCGGGGTATTGACATTGCGCCAGGAGGATCGCAGCGGTTCCGGGACAAGGGGCGTCTCAATCCTGGGGTCTTCGGCAACCGCGCCCAGCCGCAGGCAGCCGGCGGAGGCCAGCTCCTCAAAGAGGGAGGCGCAACGAAATTCATACAGGGCGAGAAGGGGTTCGACATGCCCGCCCTCCCGCAGGCGGGGAACCACGCCCCAGACTCCGGGACGCCTTCTCGACAGCAGCCAGCGCACGGCCTCTTCCCGGATATCTGGCATATCGCAGGCCACCAGCAGCCAGGAGACCGAAGGGTAGCGGCGCAGGGCCGCCAGGATGCCGGCGAGAGGTCCGGCCACGGTGGGGATATCGGGCAGGCGAATCAGGTCATGCAGGCCTTCCGGCACCTCGCCCCCGCCGGAAAGCACGAGACCGTCGACCAGGGGCCGCAGCAGGGCCACCGTCCGCTCCAGCCAGGTGAGCCCCTGCGGGTCCTGCAGGAGATGTTTGGGTTTTCCCATCCTGGAACTCCTCCCCCCGATCAGCACACAGGCCCAGAGGGGTGTCACGGCGGACTGCTTGGCCGGAAGCCGCCCGTTCTCCGTTGCCATCACGGCTTCTCTTCCGCCAAAAGCGGCATGGCGGTCCGCGGCAGGATGCCCG
>JAJYAX010000322.1 GCA_021779275.1 Deltaproteobacteria bacterium
GGGGAACTGCTCGATATACCGTTTCATATGCAGCTCGGATTTCTGGTACTCATTGGGTTTGCCCAGTGCAACCACCCGGTAGCGTTTGCCGTTCATATAGCGGGTGACCCGGCGGATGGTCCCGCCCTTGCCCGAGGCATCCCGGCCGTCAAGGAGGATGATCATCTTTTTGCCGGTGCGTTCCAGGTGGTTCTGCATCTTGATCAGTTCACCCTGATAGGGTTTGAGCTCCTCGGCGTTGCAATGATCAAGCAGGCAGGCCTTGATGATATGTTCCTTGTCTTCCTTTTTCAGGACACTGGCAATCTTGCGGCTCTGTTCGTCAGGGGGACGGGAGGCGATATCCTTTTCAAGGTCCTTCACCAGCTCCTTTATAATTGCGGCGCTCCCTTTGCCTTTAGGAGAGGGGGGATCATCGTTTTCCGGCTCGCTCATACACACTCCTGATTTTTAAAACTGATCTGGTCTGACAGTTTCATCAAAACCTCATTGTCCTGAAATACTTGGCGACCATCAGCGCCCACATCTCTGCACCGTCGCGGGCGTAAATGCTGCGCATACGTTCATGCTGCCCAGAGAAGATGCCTCTCCAATGCAAAGAACATGGGCCGCCCGAGCAGAGTATCACCGAATGAATCATCAAGCATACACGACAGAGATTAATTTCGGGTTAGACTTTGATTAGGAAAATGTCCTCCGGTTTATCCATTTGATAAATATATATATGAAATTAAACAAATAAAGAATTCAAACTGGGAGTGTTATTAAATTTGCTCCTCTCTGTTTTTCGTGATATAGACAGAAGATATCTCTCTGTAAAAAAGAAATCCTGTGGCTTGAAAAGAGGAAGGGTAAACATCAATGAATAAACATATCGGCATATTAACGGCTGGAGGGGATAGTCCGGGGCTCAATGCGGCCATCAGGGCCATCGGAAAATCGGCTCTCGGCAGCGGGAAGATGCAGATCATCGGTTTTCGCGACGGCTTTCGGGGCCTTATGGAAAACAGGACCATGCGGCTTGATCATGATGTCCTGTCCTCCATCCTGACCCGGGGCGGGACAATCCTGGGGACGAGCAGGGATAAGCCGCACAAGATGCCGGTCGGCGGCACGGTAATGGATATGACCGATGTGATCTGTGATAATTATGCCCGGCATAATCTCGACGCCCTGGTCTGTATCGGCGGCGGCGGGACCCAGAAGAACGCCTATCACCTGTTCCAGCGGGGGTTGAACATCCTGACATTGCCGAAGACCATAGACAATGACGTGGCCATGACCGACGTGACATTCGGCTTCCATACCGCCATGGAGATAGCAACCGAGGCCATTGACCGGCTGCATTCGACGGCGCATAGTCATCATCGCATTATCGTCGTCGAGATGATGGGGCATAATGCCGGCTGGCTGGCCCTGGGGGCGGGCGTGGCGGGAGGGGCCGATGTCATTTTAATACCGGAGATCCCCTATGATCTGGTCAAGGTGGCGAGGGCCATCCGGCAGCGTCAGCTGCGAGGGACGAGATTCAGTATCGTAGCCGTCGCCGAAGGCGCCTTTTCGGTACATGATGCAAATATTCTTCTGGAATTGAAAAATAAGAAGGGCAAGGGAAAGGAAAACGGAAATGATAAGTCCAAAAAAAAGTCCGATGAGGCCTTAGAGGAATTTCACCGGGCGCGGACGAATCATGCCCTGCGCCTGTCCCAGCAACTGGAAGAGATGACCGGACTTGAATCCCGGATAACCATTCTCGGCCACCTGCAAAGGGGCGGGACCCCCTCCGCCGTCGACCGCGTCCTGGCCACCAGGCTCGGCAGCGCCTGTGTGAAATACATCGAAGAGGGAAAGAGCGGGGTGATGGTGGCGGTCCGGGGTGAAGGTACGGAGGCCGTGCCGCTGGATCAGGTCGTCGGAAAAAGAAATACTATTCCTGCCGACCACGCTTTGATTGAAAGTGCCCGCCGGGTCGGCACCTGCCTGGGAGATGAATGAATCCAGGCAGTAAGACGGTATGGGGGGAATGATATTGTTTCTTGTTCTCTATTCCTGCTCAAGGCACAATCAAAAACAAATACTCTTATTACCCAATGGTAATAAATAGAGGGTAATTCATGGTATCGTGCCCCTCTTGCGCAGGACGGGACGCGAGGGAAAGTGAGCGGACATTGAAATCGAGAGAAAAATGATTTTAATTGAACAGGAACCAAAAACCAACCATGGCATCACTGGATTTCGAGCAGGAAAAAGACAACTTTAGAAATTTTTATGACAGCAACCGGAAATATTTCGTTCAAACCAAGAATATTTATATCCGAATTATCAGTTCACTGATCACGCGGTGTAACGTCAGTGCGGTGACGAAAATCGATGGCCGGGTCAAGGACAGGGAGGAGTGCATCAAAAAGTTTCACCGCAAGTACCAGAATAGCTTGGAAATCGATGAACAACCCTATGAAATTAAAAACTTCATTTCCGACCTGATCGGTATTCGGATAGTCTGCCTCTATGAAGACCGGATTGGCGCGCTTTCGGAGGTTCTGCAACAACACTTCAGGATTCTCGGTGTCACTGACAAGATATCATCCGTGGAAAGCACCGAGGATTCCTTCGGCTACAAAGGCCTGCATCTGGATTTGGCCTTGAATGAAGAAATGGCTTCCTCACCAAAGTACCTGCAGTATGCGGATCTTTCCGTCGAGGTGCAGATCCGATCCTTGATCCAGGATGCCTGGAGCGTGCTTGATCACAAGATCAAATATAAAAAATCAATCCCTCTTGATCTCAAGCGCCGAATCAATATTCTTTCCGCCCTCTTCGAGCTGGCGGATCGGGAATTTACGGAAATCCGCAACGCAACCAAAGTCCTGATGCAACAGGAAGTATTTGATCCGATGAATGAAAGTCCGGACAATGGCCAGGGAAATCCAGGCAAGGCAGCCTTGGACACAAAAACTGTCAATGCCTTCAATTTCATGCGTACTGCCGGCCATTTCTTCAGGGATTTCGAATTCGAGGACTTCAAGGTTGATAACTTCGTCCATAACATCCTTAAACTGGACAGTGATTTTCAAAAGTCTGATCTGCATAAATGCCTGACTGAGAATTTGAAAATCTTCAAAGAATATCGCGATATCTCAATTGTGGAAAATCCCCATATCACCTTCAGCCCCTACACATTGATTAGACACTGTCTGTACCTCTATGATCCGGAGACCTTCGGCAGGATTTTTTCTATGAGAACACGAGAACGTTTTGCAGGCTGGCTGAAAGAATTTCAAGAGAGGTCTGCGTGACGCCCCCTCAGACGACGAAAAAAGGAAACGCCTAACGGAGCGGCAGCGGCTGAATTCTGTCTGCGAGCAGAATCACGACTGAAAAACCGGATTCAATATTGATCAGGAGACGGCCGGAAAAAAATTCAGATCCTGGAAGTCGCCTTGTGGACTCTG
>JAJYAX010000323.1 GCA_021779275.1 Deltaproteobacteria bacterium
AGATCCGGTCGATGACCACCAGATGCCCGTGCTCATCAATGTAGCCGGCATCGCCGGAATGGAGCCAGCCACCCTCGAGAAGTTCGGCGGTCTTTTCCGGCAGCTTGTAATATCCCGGGGTCACCGAGGCGGACCGCGACAGGATCTCCCCCGCCTCGGAGATCCGGCACTCGGTCCCCGGCAGGGGCTTTCCCACCGTGTCGGGCCGGACATCCCCGTCCCTGTGCATATAGGCGATGCCGACTATCTCGGTCTGACCGTAGATCTGTTTCAGATTCACCCCGATGGCCTGGTAAAAGGTGAACAACTCCGGCCCCAAGGCCGCGCCCCCGGTGTAGGCCCGGCGCAGGCGGAGCAGACCGATCTGATTGACCAGCGGCCGGAAGATGATCTGCTTACCCAGCCAGGCCAGAAAGCGAAGCCGGCCCGGCATCTCCCGACCTGCCATGCGAAAACCGGCCGCCTCTTCCCCGATTTTCATGAAATACTGATACAGGGTGCGGTTCAGCCAGTAGGATTCATCCATTTTCAGCCAGATCTGCGAGCGGATGGTCTCATAGATCCGCGGAGCGCCGAACATGAAGTACGGCCCGATCTCCTTGAGATCCTCCATGCTGGTCTCCACCGACTCCGGGAAATTGACGGCTATCCCGGTGGCCATGGCCACGCCGAAGGAGTTCATCTGCTCGCCTATCCAGGCCAGCGGCAGAAAGGAGACATACTCGTCGGTCTCTTCCAGGGGATCGACCTGGGTCAGCTGCAGCCCCATATTGATATAGTTGCGATGGGTCAGCATGGCGCCCTTGGGCAGGCCGGTGGTGCCGGAGGTCAGACAGAGATGACAGACGTCGTCGGGCCTGCCCGCATCCACCAGGGCATCGAACAGCCCCGGATCTTCTCCGTGGGCCTGTTCGCCCAGCCGGTAGATGTCCTCGATGGACATAAACCAGTCATCGGCCGTATAGCCTCGCATCCCCCGGGGATCCTCATAGATCACCTTTTTGACAAAGGGGAGCCGCTCCCGCACCTCAACGACCTTGTCCACCTGCTCCTGATCGCTGCAGAAGACAAAACGGACATCGAGATAGTCGAGGATGCCGCCGATTTCCTCCGGCAGGCTGGTCTGATAGATGGCCGAGGAGACACCGCCCACGGCCTGAGCGCCGATGGCCATGTACAGCGCCTCCGGGATATTGTCGCTGATGATGGCGATCTTGTCGTCTTTTGCAAGTCCCAGTTTTTTCAGACCAAGCCCAGTCTTGCGCACCAGTCCGTAATACTGATCCCAGGTGATGGCGTTCCAGCAGCCGAATTCCTTTTCCCGCAAGGCAACCTTCGAACCGGTGGTCTCCACCCTCCAGCGCAGAAGCTGCGGAATGCTGAACGCTGTCAGATGGTCTTTGTTTTTCATGGGCAAGTCACTCGTCTCCGATATAGGCCTCAATCACCCGGGGATTTCCCGCCACCTCGTCGGGCGCACCCGAACCGATCACCTCCCCGAAATCAAGGACATAAATCCGGTCTGAGATATCCATCACCACCCCCAGATCATGCTCAACCAGCACGATGGTAATCCCCCACTCCTTCTTCAGATCGAGAATGAAACGAACGATATCCTCCTTTTCCTCGATATTCATCCCCGCCATGGGCTCATCCAGAAGCAGCAGCCGGGGCGCCAGGGTAAGGGCCCGGGCCACCTCCACCCTTTTTTGCACCCCGTAACTGAGATTCCCCACCCGGTTCTTCCGGTAGGGTTCAAGCTCCATGAAATCGATCACCTTTTCCACATAGGCACGATTCTCCGCCTCCAGCCGCGAGGCCTTACCGACAAAGACGACGGCATGCAGCAGGGAATACCTGAGATTGTGATGACGGGCGAGAAGGAGGTTGTCGAGAACGGAGAGGCCGCGAAACAATTCCAGGTTCTGAAAGGCCCTGGCAATGCCCATGGTGGAGATCTGGTGCGGCGAGGCGTGGGTCAGATTGCGCTGACCGTATTGAATGTGGCCCTGCGTCGGGTGATAAAAGCCGGAGACACAGTTTAACAGACTGGTCTTGCCGGCCCCGTTGGGTCCGATAATCGAGGTGATGAGTCCCGGCTCAAGGGTGAGATTGACGTTGGAGAGTGCATGTAAACCACCAAAGGTAAGCGTAACATCAGAAACAATGAGATGCGTCATAGATTTCCCAAAATCGCTTGTTCAAACTGGCTGGTTAGTTATACGTAAAACACCTCTGAGCGGATCTTTTTTTTAGAATAAGGTCGGCGGCAACCGGCCGATGGGGCGACTGTTTACCAGATTAAAGCATTTGCACTCGAAAGATACCCTCCGGACGCCCGCAAGCGTATCAATTCAAGGCTGATTGCAGCATACCGGAATTGAAAATATTATCAAGTGTATAAAACAGCGGGATAATAGCAGTATATAACCACTATTATTCCATGGCCAGAAGATGGGACCGCAGGTTTATCTTCTTGTTTTTCAGCCCTAACTTGCTCCTTATATTGTGCCGGTGAAAGAGGATGGTATTCTTGGAAACCAGCAGCAGCTCAGCTATCTCCTTGTTGGTCTTTCCCTCTTTGACCAGGCTGGCCACGCGGATCTCCACCGGCGTCAGATCGGCCAGGCCCGAGGTCAGCTTATCGATGAATGGCGAGATAATGCTGCCCAGATTGGTCTCCAGGATCCGCGCCCAGGTCCTCTGCCGGGTGTCCAGACGTCCGTTTATGAGCCGCTGCAGATAGGGGCTGACCAGCTCCTGGACATTCCGCAACACGATATTGCCAAGCTCCTTCTTGTCCTCCTCCCGTTGTTTTAAGAGCACCCTGAGAGCGGTATTGACCTCTTCCAGGTGCTGGGACTGGGCCTGCAGTTGCTTTTCCCGCCGGCGCAGGGCCTTGTCGGCCCGTTTGCGCTCCTCGATCTCCTGCTCCAGTTTGAGGTTTGACCGGGCCAGTTCAGCCGTCCTCTCCGTCACCAGTTCCTTGAGATGGTCGCGATATCTCTCCAGTTCCTCTTCGGCCCGTTTCCGGGCGCTGATATCCCGCAGGGTGACGATATTACCGAGAGGCTGACCATCGCCGCCCTGGTACAGGGTGGAGCTGAGCTGGACATCCAGGACCTTCCCGTCTTTTGTCAGTCGCCGCGTCTCGAAGAGATTAATCTTCTGGCCGCTCAGCATCCGCTGGATGGCGGCCCTGGTCTCCGCCCAGCTGTCCCTGGGCACAAAATCAATCTGCTTTCCCAAGAGCTCCTCACGGGAAAGCTTGAAGGTCTGCTCGAATGCCGGATTGACATAGGTGGCGATACCCTGCATGTCATAGACCACAATGGGGTCGGGGGAAGATTCCAGGAAGGTGCGGTACCGCCCCTCGCTTTCCCGCAAAACGGCCTCCGTCCGCTTCCGCTCGGCCAGTTCATGACGCACATCGGCATAGAGACGCGCCTTT
>JAJYAX010000324.1 GCA_021779275.1 Deltaproteobacteria bacterium
ATGGGAGGAGGCACAAATCTGCCGTTGCGACAATTGCACCCACTCTATGCGGCAATGGAGGTCGCGGTGATACCGAATGTTCTGCGGCGGAAGAGTCTTGACCTCTTTGCGGCGTTTTTCTCTTCTCCCGAAAACCTGTACTGGCGTGATTCGCTGCTGGCCAGCTATACCCTGGCGCAAAAGAGATAAAAATGGGACAAACAGCTCGAACCGTTGGTTTTCAAACCGGCGAAAGGAACGTCTTTTTCCATATCCTGACGGCCTGCAATCTTTCCTGCAGGCATTGCTATATCAATCCCGGTCAGCACGGAACCGGGATGGTCTCCAGAGAAGATATGGATGCCTGGATGGAGATCTTTGCGGATAAGGAGAAGAAGACCAACCTCATTTTCCTGGGAGGTGAGCCCACGCTCCATCCTGACCTGATCCATGGTATCCTCAGGGCCAAGGCGCTGGGCTTTGCGGTAACCGTTGATTCAAATGGCTATCTCTTTCATGATTTTCTGGAGAGGATCTCTCCTGAACAGCTTGATTATCTGAGTTTCAGTCTCGACGGCCCCGACAGCGCCGTCAATGACCCGATCAGGGGCGACGGGGTCTTTGAGGTATGCACCCGTAATCTACGCAAGGCCGTCCTGCGTGGATTTAATGTAAGCGTCATCTACACCGTCAGCAGCCGAAATATCGACCATCTGGAGAGGATGGCGCCGCTCCTGGTTGAGATCGGCGTAAAGCGATTCTTCATTCAGGTGATCGGTCTGCGGGGAAAATCGGCCGGGCCGGATGCAGGGGGGGCGGGAGTGGCGCAGGGGTGGCAGGTCAGCCGGGAGCAGTGGCTGGCGGTTATCCCGGCGGTGGCAGGCCTTGCGGCCGAAAGCGGGATCCATGTGACCTACCCCAAGGTCTTTCTTGATGAAGGTGAACCCTTTGAATGTGCCGGGCTGGCAGCGGAGAATTACTTTCTCTTTCCAAACGGCCGGGTCTACCGGTGTCCACTCTGTGAAGATCATCCTATTCATTCCCTGCGTATTGCCGGGGGGCGTCTCGTCGCCAATGCAGGACTGACGGAGGATAATTTCTTCAAACTCACCATCCCCGAAGGTTGCGTGATGAACAGGCTTCTGCAACCGGACAACATCTCCTATGATCCGGCAGGGCGCCCTCTCTTTCGTATCTCCTGCTGTCTGTTGAAAAAGGAAATCCGTGCTTGAGGGAATGGTCTGTCAGGGGTTGATTGCAGTGTCCGTCTTCTGCTTTTTGCCAAAAAGAGAGGTCAGGAAAATTCCCGCCTCATAGAGGGCGAAAAGCGGGATGGAGAGGAGCCCCGTGGCAATGAAATCACCTGTGGTAAGCAGAAAGGAAAGGACGACGATCACCCCGTAGAAATAGAGCCGCTTTTTCCGGAAATGGGTGGGGTGGACAAGTCCGGTCTTGCCGGCCATAACCATCAGGAAGGGGATCTGAAACGCCAGGCCGAAGGCCAGGATGGTCCTGGCGACAAAGGTCAGGTACATCCCGAATTGCGGCAGGGGTTCAAGATTGGGGCCAGCGTAGCTCATGAAATACATGAGCATCCTGGGTATCACTATGAAAAAGGAAAAGGTGGCCCCACCGGTAAAAAGCAGACTTGCCCAGAAGACGACAATGGCAGCTATTTTTTTCTCATCACCCTGCAGGCCGGGAGAGACAAAGACCCACACCTGGTAGAGGATTACCGGAAAGCTCATAACGAGCCCGATGAGCAGAGAAAGCTTGAGATAGGAGACAAAGGCCTCGGGGAGATTGGTATAGACGAGTTTATGCACAAAGGGGCTGGCCTGCAGAAGCGGCTCTATGAAAAACGCGGCGATCTGTTCCGAAAAGGCATAGGCTATCGCGGTTGAGACAATAATTGACAGGAAGATTCGTATTATCCGTTTCCTGAGCTCCAGATGGTGAGGTCTGAAAAATTCTAGACTTCTTTCAAACATTGGCTGGCCGGGGATTCGGATTAGGATAGGTGATTGGGAGTCTGGACCGGCCGTCTTCCCGTTTCCGGAACACGGCCATTGTCGACTGCGATATCGATTACATCAGGCTCCGCGCTGCATTTTTGACTCTCTTTGGTAGGAGCCGCTGAAGACCCAGGTCCATCCTCAGGCCCGGTTTGTCGTGGAGAGAGAAGAACATCTGTTTCAGGAATCACCTCCGTTTCTTTAGCGGCAGTACCCGATGAGGCGGGCTCCGGGGGCGGACTGCTCTCAGCGGAGGCGCCTGTTGGTGTGACAGGGTGTTCCGCGTTCCAGTCGATATTCGTGGTTTCGGCCAGTTCCTTTTGCAAGGTCTTTACCGCGTCAAGTTCCGGACGAAGGTCCTCAAGCATCCCGCCTTCTTTCGTGAGCCCCTCTTTTACATCCTCTGCGGTTTTCTTAAGCTCCAGAATTCCTTTGGCAATGGAACGTGCGAGATCTGGAAGTTTGTCAGGTCCCACGACGATAAGGGCTATGCCCAGAATAACGATTAACTCAGGCAAACCAATGCCGAACATAGACAACTCCGTTAGAATTTTTTGCGCCGGCACAAGCCTGCGAGGGCCAAGCAGGCGCATCATGTACTGCCGCACGCTATCAAAAATGTACGGTATTTGACGGGATGTGTCAATGAAACAAAAAAAGCTGGGTCGAGCAACAATCGGTTCATAAAATTGAACTTTCTTGTTTGAAAAAAGCAGGTTGCCGGTTTGGAGTCGGAATTTATCAATTTTAAGTAATTGACATTATTGTATGAGTTAGCTATAATTACGAGTTTGTCCGCTGGGAGTTTTGGACAATTGAATATAACGTCTTAATGTTATACTACTAAGTTTATTTTGTATATCTTTTCAGGAGAAGATATGTCCAGTGTGGTTGTGGTGGGAACGCAGTGGGGTGATGAGGGAAAGGGGAAAATAGTTGATCTTTTGACCCGCTATGCCGATTATATCGTCAGATTTCAAGGCGGAAATAATGCCGGTCATACCCTGGTTGTTGAAGGACGGCAATACATCTTCCATATCATCCCTTCAGGCATCCTCTATGAGGGGAAGACCTGCATGATTGGGAATGGCGTCATTATCGACCCTTCCGTTCTTCTGAAAGAAATAGATACATTGCAGGAAAAAGGGTTGTCGGTGACTCCGGACAGGCTGATGATCAGCGAAAAAGCCCATCTGATAATGCCGTATCATACCTGTATCGATAAGGCCAGAGAGGCATCCCTCAGTCACGGCAAAAAAATCGGCACCACCGGCCGCGGCATCGGCCCCTGTTACATGGATAAGGTCGGTCGGGTCGGGATCAAGATAGGCGATCTGCGCGAGAGCGGCTTGTTCCGGGACAAACTGCAGGCCGGGCTGGAAGAAATAAATTTCCTTCTCACCAGAAAATATAATTGTCAGCCTCTGCCTTT
>JAJYAX010000325.1 GCA_021779275.1 Deltaproteobacteria bacterium
ATGGTCTGCAACCCGGAGGAGAGTGAACGCAGGGCGGTGGCCTGCAGATCCATGAGACTCCCGGCTGACGTGAAGGGGGTTGGATAGCCTCGGGCCAGCCCCGCGGCGGTCGAACCGACCAAAACTATTTTTTTTTGCAGAGGGACGCCTGCGATGTTCCCCTCAAGGACTTCCATTGCCGAATATCGTGGAGATTGAATTGGTTGCGGAGGACCCAGAAGGAAATTCCCCTGCGGGTCCACAGGGATATCCAGACCGGCGAAGGAGAGGCGATTGATGTGAAAATCATCGGAGTGCAGAATAAGCGTGCTCTGTTCCTGCAACTGCAGCAGGAGAGCAAGGGCAAAGGAGGGATAGACCTTCCCGTTAAATTCTATCAGCAGCGGCAATCGGCGGACCATGCCGTCCTCATCGGGAGTCCCGTTGAGAAAACCGGCGCCGGGGGCCGCCTTTTCCAGGGGTTGATAATTGCACAGGACATCGTCGGCCCGGTAAAAACTGATGGCCGGCAAAGCCGCTCCCGCCCGGCCGGCACGGGTAAGGGTGACAGGTGAGAGTTGACATATTGACGGTGCTTTTTTATCCCGGCCGAAGAAAAACTCATACCCCAGCGTAAAAGGACCATGGGCCAGGGTTTTGGCCAGAAGGGCATCATTGTCCAGGAGTTCCGCCGGAATATGGGATGTATCTACAGTGTATCCCGAATCCCGGGCCAGAGCTTCCTGCCAGCTTATCGGGGAGCTTCTGTCCTGCTCGGGGAAGATGACATCGATGCCTATGCTCGCAGCACCTGCTTCCTGTATGGTTTTGAGAAGCCGGGCAAAAAGATACCGCGACCAGGGCCACTGCCCGTATTTTTTCAGGCTCGCCTCATCAATGTCGACTATGACGATCTCCAGCCGGGAATCAGGCGTTGTAACCGTCCCGAGGAGACTATCCATCGATTTATTGTTGAGATGCCGGATGGCCTTGGGATTGAAAAGATAGATCGTTGAAAGGAGAAGGGAAAGCAGAATACCGCTGATCAGGAGGATCCGTTTCAAACCCATCTTTTCAGGGGGCGGAAAGGACGTCGGCGTCGGCAGGGGCGAAAGGGTGTTCCACATTGGCGATAGACCGGAAGAAGGTCGGGACACGACGGGACGGCGAATTATCTGATGACGACCTCAACCCTTCGATTCCTCGGCTCACTCACATTATCCCCCGTCTTTACCAAGGGGTTTTCCTTTCCGTGGGATGTGGCGCCGATATCCGCGGCAGGCACCCCCTCTTGAACAAGGATATTACGTACGGCCAACGCCCTGTTTTTAGAGAGGATCAGATTATACTCCCGGTCACCAACCGTATCGGTATGACCGATGACACCGATATTTTCCGATTTCCTGTCTTTTATTGACTGCAGGATCAGCGGCAGCGATTTTTGGGACACCTCCGTCAGTTCAGCGGAGTTCGTTTTGAAATAGAGGATGAAATGTACGGGTTGTGCCGGCAGTGCGGCCAGGACCTTCGAGAATTTCGCCGCAATTTCGTCATCGGTCAATATCTCCGGCGCCGAGGGCTCATCCTGACCGGCAACAACTGTCGCCTCAGCCGGGTGGGTTATATCCACGGAACCGGCCTTGTTGGCAACGGTAATGTGCCCCACCTGGCCTGCAGGGTCGGGCAGCAGAACTACGGTTGTTTTTTGCGCACATCCGGAAAAAACCAGGAAAATCAAGCAATATAACAATTGTCGAACCTGACGTAGTATCATTGTCGTTCATCTTCTCTGAGGTTTATTCGGAACCGGGTGCGCTCAGTCGATCTCTACCAGGAGTTTTGTCCCCCGGACTCCCAGTGTCGCCTCCGGCGTTTCAAACTTCACATTTTTCGGGGCCAGCTTGGCTATCTGACCGGTGATAAAGGAAAATGTCCCCTTGAAAAGCCGGGCGACAAAGGAGAGTTCCTGGTCAACGGGATTGAAGAGAAAACTCTCTATTTTCATCTCGCTGTTCGGGCCGAGGGCGACCACCGTGTCGTCTGAGAAAATAAGGCCGGCGCTGCCTGCCCCTCCGGTCTTGACGGAATCACCCTGGTTGAGTTTCATGTTCGGCACGGCACTGAGCGAACGCTGTGCATTGAAGATCACAACCTCCCCTGATACCGATTTCACAATACCAAAAGAATCGTCTTGGGCCAGACAGTGTTCAGAACCGGCCAGGAAGAAAACAAGCGAGAGGAAAATACCAAGAATAATTTTCATGATCTGTTCCCTAAGAGGAGAGAATTTTTGATTTCCTGATCCTACCACATAGAGCATTGAAGTTCAAGGACCAAGGTTTGACAGGCAGGGCGCCGGCACTCCGGTTATTCAGCCTGGACGCCATCATGATATCCGGTAAGGGGTAAGCCCCGATGGGGAAATCAACGAACAGGGCAGGACGCAACGAGGAATGATTGCCCAAAAGAGGAACCGGCTGACAAGGAAGCGGTGAAATCTTTCCAAAGGTCTCAAAATACCGTATAGTCATTGGGCTGGAATTCCTTTTGGGGCAGGAGCCCCTGCAAAGATTTTTTTAAAAAGACTACGGGACAAGTGAAGAGACAATGGCAAAAAAAACAGGAAAGAAAAAAAAGGAGCTGCAGGCGGAGAAACGGGAGCTGGCCATGATCGAGGGGATCCTTGAAGGCAGCCCGGACGGGATAGGCGTGGTGGTTGTCCGGCTTGATTGCGGCTGCCGGAAGATGGCCGCCGTGACCGCGGACGGTGAACCGGCCTCCAAGGTCATCATGTACAGGGATATGGCGGAGTCGATCTGCGATCTGTGCAAAGATGATAACGGGGATTTCATGCGGGTCACCGAGTCCTTTATCCACTGGGTCGAACCGGCCCCCACCGAAGAGCAGAAGGAGATAATCCAGGTCAAGGTCCTCGGCGCCTCCCCGAATTGATGCTGTTTTTCACACACAATGGCCGGACCGGCCGGCCTCAATCGTTGTGCAGCCGGGCTCGGCACCTGTTTAAAAACCCCGAGGCCCACTCCAGGGTCCCCTCGGCGTGGACATGGGTGTAGAGGGCCAGGACGTTGTTGCGGGTCAGGCCGTCACGTCCCCCCGCAAACCCCTTGCCCCGATTCATCTTCAGGGCCAGTTCGGCAGGCGCCCCCCGCCACTCCAGGACCGTCGAGTAGCGAAACTCATGCCCTTTGATCTGGGCGCCTGTCTCATAGAACGGATTGGGACCGTCCACCGTGAAGATCGAATATCCGTGGGCCTGCGGCTTCTCCGACATGCCGAAACGGATCGGGAAGACCCCGGCCAGCGGGTATTCACAGCCCTGCATCACAATGGACGAGCCGAGATAGATCAGACCACCGCATTCGGCATAGATGGGCAGACCGGCCTCGGCCGCCTGCCGGACGGAATGGCGAAAACTCTCGTT
>JAJYAX010000326.1 GCA_021779275.1 Deltaproteobacteria bacterium
TGAAGGGTTGCACCCGCGAACCATCACGAGAGAACTCCTCCTGTCAAGACGTCATGACTCCATGATTTTCGAGAATCTGGCGGAAGCTGTGATCGAAATGGACAATACGGGCAAGATAGTCCAGGCCAACAGGGCTGCGCAGGAATTGCTGGGCCGTGATTTTTCAACGCTTCTCGGATGCCGGTTGAACGACTATCTTGCCGGGCCGGAATTTTCCCGGGTTGAACAGTGGTTCGCCGGGGTATCAAAGGAGAGCCCCTCTCATTTTCGTTCCAGTTATGAACATCCCCTGAGGATCGGGAGCCATCAGGTCCTCCTGAAGCTTGTCAGAGTTACGGAAAAGGATGCCTTCTTCATTATCGCCATCCTGCAGGATATCACCTCCCTGAAGGAAACTGAAGGGATGCTTACAGAAACGGTCAATGAATTCAATGCAGTGATGGAATCCATCGAATACGGGATTCTCTTCATGGATTCCAACCTGCGGGCCCGCATGGCCAACCGGGCCTTTCGGGATATGTGGGGGATATCGGAAGAACTCTTCGCCGAAAATCCGACCTTTCGTGACCTGATCACCTTCAATCGACATACTGATATCTATGATGTCCTGGATCAGGACTTCGACAGATATGTGGAGGCTCGCGAGTTGGCGATCAGAAAGGGAGAAAGCGGCCCCGATGAACTCCGCCGCAAGGACGGCATCGTCTACCAGCAACAGTGTGTGGTCCTGCCGGATAACGGCAGGATGCTGACCTATTTTGATATCACCCGGCACAAGAACACGGAGGCCGAGCTTGCCCTGGCCCTGAACAAGGTCTCCGATCTGGCCAACCGGGATGTATTGACGGGCCTGCCTAATCTGAGGTTGTTTCAGGAGCGTTTTTTCAGCACACTTTCGATCTCCAAACGGAAGGAATGGAAGGCTGCAATCATGTTCATTGATCTGGACGGCTTTAAAACCGTCAATGATTCCTTCGGCCATGAAATGGGTGACAGAATTCTGCAGATGGCGGCGCAACGCCTCCTGAAAACCGTCAGAAAGGCCGACACGGTGGCCCGCATCGGCGGTGACGAGTTCCTGATCATCCTGACCGAGGTGAATGACAGGGCAGCAGCAGCCCATGTGGCCGGCAAGATCGTCCAGCAGCTCTCCGCCCCCTTTGATCTTGACGAAAACCAGATCAGAATCGGGGCCAGCGTCGGTATAGCCATGTATCCCACCCATGGGGACACCAGCAGGGATTTGATCAGAAAGGCCGACAACGCCATGTACAAGACAAAGGCTCTTGGGAAAAAGGGCTATACCTTCGCCCAGGATTAATCCAGAGGTGGAAGCGGGTCCTGCCCTTACTCCTGTTTTTTCGTTTCGAGTTGTTCCCAGCGGGCGTACAGGCCGTCAACAGCCTCCTGCGCCTGCTGTAATTCCTGCCAGCATTCATGAAGAAGGCCGGGATCGGCGACCGTCTCGGGGGACTCCAACCTCTGCTGGAGCCTCTCACGTTCAATTTCCGCCTCCAGTATGCGCTCCTCCATCTGGTCGTATTCCCGCTGATCGATATAGGAGAGCCGGGCGCTTTTCTTTTTCATGGTCTGTGGCGGCGATTTGCCGTCCTTTTTCCCCGCCGGCTCATCCCTCTTCGCCCTGTCCTGCATGAATGACAGCCATTGTTCATAGTCGGCAAAGTATTCGACGCCGCCGTCGCCATCAAAACCAATCACCCTGTCACAGACGCTATCCAGAAGATAACGGTCATGGGTCACCAGGACCAGAGCGCCGGGGAAATCGTGAAGACTTTCCTCCAGGACATCCAAAGAGGCGATGTCAAGATCGTTGGTCGGCTCGTCAAGGAGCAGGATATCAGCCGGCCGCCGCATCAGGCCGGCAATAAAAATACGGGCCCGTTCGCCACCCGACAGCTGTCCAACCGGAGTTTCCAGCTGATCGGGCTTAAAGAGAAACCGCTTGGCCCAGGAGACCACATGCACGGATCCGCCCCGGAAGATTACAGCGTCGCCCTCGGGGGCCAGGGCCCTGCGCAGGGTGACGGCCGGGTCGAGGTCCTCCCGTCTCTGATCAAAATGGACGATCTTGACATTATCCGCCGTCCTGATGGTCCCCGAATCAGGCCGAGGCCCTTCACCTTCGCCACTTGCGGCGAGAAGACGCATCAGTGTTGACTTGCCGCAGCCGTTCCTGCCCAGAAGCCCCAACCGGCTGCCGGGGGAGAGCAGGATATCGAGATTGAAAAAAAGCGGGGTATCCTGATACCTTTTGCTAATCCCGCAAGCCTCCAGGAGCTTTTTCGTCTTTCGTTGCGTCGCCTCAAAATCGATCCGCACATTAGATAGGGACCTGTTCCTCTCCCTGACCTGGGCCAGTTCCCCCTGCAGCCGGTAGGCCTCATCGATCCTGTACCGCGCCTTGGTCGCCCTGGCCTTGGGTCCGCGTCTGAGCCATTCGGTCTCCCGCCGCACCTTATTCTGCAGGCGCTCCTCGTTCTGGGACTGCTGCGCCAGAAATTTTTCCCGTTCTTCCAGGAAGTCGCTGTAGCGGCCATCGACCTGAAAAGAGCCCTGAGGATAGACAGGCGACAGTTCGACAATCCGGTTGGTGCTGTTCTCCAGGAACCTTCGATCATGGCTGACCAGGAGAAAGGTTGAAGGACTCTCAGGAGACATCCCGGAGAGCATCTTCTCCAGCCAGAGGATCCCTTCGATATCGAGATGGTTGGTCGGCTCATCCATGATCAGCACGTCCGGACGGGTAAGAAGAGACCGGCAGATGGACAGACGCTTCCGCCTGCCGCCGGACAGGAGCCGGACAGGTTGACCGTCTTCTGAAAATTCCGCCCGGCTCAATATCGCCTGCACCCTGTTATACTTCTCGGCCTCCTCCAGGTCCGTGCCGACAAGGGACAAGAGAAGATTGTCCGTGACCCCTTTTTCTTCATTAAACTCATCGACCTGAGCGAGGTAGGCGATACGAACATGTCTCTGGCTGACAACCCTGCCGTGATCGGCATCCTCCAACCCGCAAAGGATCCGCAACAGGGTCGACTTCCCGGAACCGTTGGGGCCGATCAGGCCTATTCGGTCTCCGAAGCTGACCACCAGATCCACATTTTGAAAAAGGGTCTGAGCCCCGAAGGCCTTGGTCAGTGACTGGCAGTTGAGCAGATTGGACATAATGACCTTCCCCTAAGACCGGCCGCATTTTGTTGATTGTTTTCCAATGACTTTCAGCATACTTGCGATCACCCATTTTTGGTTGATTATTTCACGGCTCACTGTTATAAAACAGCGATAATTTAGGGTACACGAAAAGAAGCATTGCCAGAAGGTGATTGTTTTCCAGATGCAATTCTATACAATCAATCAGGAGAAACTGCAATGACGGAACGGTTTAACATTATTA
>JAJYAX010000327.1 GCA_021779275.1 Deltaproteobacteria bacterium
GCACCAGTAGGCCATCTCGGCATTGACCCGGGCGGCCTCAGCCGGGAAGATATGGTCGTTCAGCCAGCTCATAAGCTCCAGATCGTCGGCCAGTCCCCGGAAAAGCGTCATGGCGCAGTGGTTGTGGCCGTTGATCAGCCCGGGCATCAGCAGCCTGCCGCAGGCGTCGATGCTGGCGGCGCCGGCCGCTTGCGGCAGGCCGCCCATATCGCCCATATCGCTGATGAGGCCGTCGGTGATCTGCAGAAATCCATGGGGGATGAGGGGAGAGGCCGCCGAAGTCAGAATGGTGCAATCTGTGATCAGGAGTGTATCCGGCATAGGTTTCGGGGACAGTGAGAGGTTTGTATCAGCCTGCATTCTTGAAAAACCGGGCATTTTCCGGGTCTGCAGGGTATACTACACTTTTTATAATTTTTTGTCTGCAAGAGAGAGCGGGTGTCTGCGGGACCTGCCTGCCTCCGTGCGAAAAATGTCAGGTCGGCGCAGGTGATATCCGCCTGCCCGGCCGTGAAGAGAAGGAGTTGTGTTTATGGGTTTTCGTTGTGGTATTGTCGGCTTGCCAAATGTTGGAAAATCAACTATTTTCAATGCATTGACGGCCGCCGGGATTGATGCCGAAAATTATCCGTTCTGCACCATAGAACCGAATGTCGGCATGGTGCCGATGCCGGATCCGCGTCTGGATGTCCTTGCTGCGATGGTGGCCACCAAAAAGAAGGTGGCCACCCAGATGGAATTCGTCGATATTGCGGGGCTCGTCAAGGGCGCCAGCCAGGGTGAGGGACTGGGCAACCAGTTTCTCGGGCATATCCGGCAGGTTGACGCCATCGTCCATGTGATCCGCTGCTTTGAAGACGAGAATATCGTCCATGTGGACGGCGGCGTTGATCCGGACCGAGACCGGGAGGTCGTGACCATGGAGCTGATCCTGGCCGATCTCGACACCGTTGAAAACCGGTTGAAGAAGACCCTCAGCCAGGCCAAATCAGGCGACAAGACCTACAAGGCCCAGGCGGCGTTTCTGGAGCGGGTCCAGGCTGTTTTGAACGACGGGAGGCCGGCCAGGAAGGTGTCCGTCGACAGCGAGCTTGAGGAGAATCTCTTGAAGGAACTCTGCCTGCTCACCGCCAAGCCGGTCCTCTATGTCGCCAATGTCTCCGAGGATGACCTGCCGGACGGCAACGAGTTCGTCCGCAGGCTGGAGGAGGCGGCGGAGAGTGACGGCGACAGGGTGGTCATCATCGCCGGCAGCATCGAGCAGGAGCTGAGCCGTCTGGATAAGGAGGAGCAGCAGGAATTCTTGAGCGAGATGGGCATGACCGAGCCGGGACTGAACCGTTTGATCACGGCGGGCTACGAGCTGCTCGGGCTGCAGACCTTTTTTACCGTCGGCGAAAAGGAGACCAAGGCCTGGACCATCAAGAAGGGGACCAAGGCCCCGGGCGCGGCAGGCCGGATTCATACCGATTTCGAGAGGGGCTTTATCCGGGCGGAGGTGATCTCCTATGCCGATTATGTGGCCTGCGGCGGGGAGAGCGGAGCCAAGGAAAAGGGTTTGATGCGTTCAGAAGGCAAGGAATATGTGGTCGCCGACGGCGATACCATACTCTTTCGTTTCAATGTGTAGAGGATGAGTTGACAGGAATGCCGAAGAGATGTTTCGTTGACCAGCTGAAGGATGGAGACCGGATCGATGATCCCTTTCTGGTGAAATCGGCGCGGATCGCCGAGACCAGGGCGGGCAAACCCTATCTGATCCTGACTGTGGCCGATAAGACCGGCGAGATCAGCGGCCCCATCTGGGACAATGCCGAACACTTCGGCGAACAATGTCAGCCGGGGAGTTTTATCCGTGTCCTGGGACAGGTGCAGTCCTACCGGGAAAAACTGCAGTTGAAGGTCGAGGCGGTGGAGCGGGTTGAACCGGGGCAGGTGGAGCCGGCCGATTTCGTTGCCGTCAGCAGAAACAGCCTCGATGACATGGCCGAAGGCCTGCAGGATATTGTCCGTTCGGTGCAGAACCCCTTTATCCGCAAGCTCCTGCAGCGGTTTTTCAAAAAAGGGGACATCTGGGATGCCTTTCAGGCGGCCCCGGCGGCCAAGGGGATCCACCATGCCTATGTCGGCGGTCTGCTGGAACACTGTCTTTCCATGGCGAGGCTGGCGGATTTCCTCTCTTCCCATTACCCCGGGGTCGACCGTTCTCTGCTGCTGGCAGGCGTCCTGCTCCATGATATCGGCAAACTGAAGGAACTGCAGAGCGAGATGGGGCTTATTGAATACACCCCCGAAGGTCGGCTGAAGGGACATCTGGTGATCGGCAGTGAGCTGGTCGCCCAGGAGGCGGGTTCCATCCGGGATTTTCCCGGTGAGACCCTGATCCAGCTGCAGCATCTGATCCTCAGCCATCATGGCCGTCAGGAGTTCGGCTCACCTACGGTGCCGATGACCGTCGAGGCCTTTCTGCTCAGCCAGATCGACGAGATGGATGCCAAGATGAACCTGATGGAGCAGCTGCGCCGGAAGATGACGGAAGAAGGGTTCAAATGGAGCGAGTATCAGCGTCCTCTGGAGCGGTATCTCTATCTGAGCGGTCTTCCCGAAGAGGAAAAGACGGAAGGGCCGGTTGATCCGCCGGCGCCATTCAGGCAGAAGTCGCTTTTTTAAGGAATGACCTCCATGGACTATCCGGCGGAGATCGACAGGTTAGAGCGGCAGGCGGCGGCGCCGGTTTTTGCACATCTCCTGGGTCAGGAAAAGGCGAAGGCGCTTCTTGGCCGTTCGCTTGCAACCGGCACAACCCCGCATGCCTACCTGTTCCGGGGTCCCGAGGGGGTGGGCAAGCAGCTGTTCGCCCGGGTGCTGGCGGCGACCCTGAACTGCCGGCAGAGACGTGATGGGGCGGCCTGCGGGAGCTGCTCCTCCTGCCGGAAATTCCGCTCCGGGAACCACCCTGATCTTGTCGTCATCCGCCCGGAGCAGGGGACCATCAAGATCGACAGGATCCGGGAGTTGATAAAGGCCCTTTCCTATCCCCCCTACGAATCGGCGACACGGGTGGTGCTCCTGGAGGATATCCATACCATGCGGCGGGAGGCGGCCAACAGTCTGCTGAAGACCCTGGAGGAGCCGCCGGAGAACAATCTGCTGATCCTGACGGTTGCGTCTTCCAAGGATATCCTGTCAACCATTACCTCCAGATGCCAGAGCGTCCCGTTTTTCCCGCTGAGCCGGAACGATACGGTGCAAATCCTGCTTGAACAGGGGATGGAGGAGAAGACGGCCATGCTCCTGGCGCGCTTGTCCGAAGGCAGCCCCGGCCGGGCCCTGCTCTTCCGGGAGACGGAAATGGTGGAGACCCTGGAAAAAGTGATTACTGTTGTGGTGGATTCCAGTACG
>JAJYAX010000328.1 GCA_021779275.1 Deltaproteobacteria bacterium
GGCTCTGGCCCGGAAATACGGGTTGAATGTGACTCTGGGGGCCTGGCTTGACAAAAATCCTGAAAGGAATGAGGAAGAGATCCAGACCCTGATCAGGGTTACCCGGGAGAACTATAAGAATGTGGTTCGGGTGGTGGTGGGCAACGAGACCCTGCTCAGGAGCGATCTCACCTCTCAGCAACTGGCGGGCTATCTCGACCGGGTGCGGCAGGCCGTGAATGTCCCTGTCAGCACCGCCGAGACCTGGGATGAGTGGTATGCCCACAAGGAATTGGGTGATCATGTCGATTATATCTGTATCCACCTGCTCCCCTATTGGGAGGGTGTCAGCGCCGACCGGGCGGTTGATGTCTCCATCGATCACTATAACCTGCTGAAAAACGCCTTTCCGAACAAAGACATCGTCATCGGTGAGATCGGCTGGCCCAGCAATGGGCGCACCCTCCATTCGTCCGTGGCATCGACGGCCAACGAGGCGATTTTTCTCCGCCAGTTTCTGGCCAGGGCGGCGCAGGAAAAATATGTCTACTATCTGATGGAGGCTTTTGACCAGCCCTGGAAGCAGAGGACGGCCGGAGGGGCTGTCGAGGCCTACTGGGGGGTCTATGATGTTGATCGTCAGCAGAAGTTCCCGTTCACCTCGCCCATCGTCAAGGTGCCGGAATGGCGGATCCTGGCCGGAATTTCCGTGGTCGTGGCCGTTATCACCTTCGCCTTTCTGCTCATTGACTCGACAACCCTGCGGGCCCGGGGGCGCAGCTTTCTGGCCTCCGTCGCCTTCGGTGCCTCTACCGCCGCCGTCTGGGTTATTTACAGTTATTCCAGACAGTACCTGACGGTGATCTCCATCGTCATCGGCCTCTTGATGATCCTCGGTATGATCGGCGTTGTGGTGGTCCTGTTTACCGAGGCTCATGAATGGGCGGAGGCCACCTGGGCCTCGACCTGGCGGCGTCCCTTCATGACCAAAAAGCTTCGTGACGACCAGTTCCCGATGGTCTCCGTGCATGTGCCCGCCTATAATGAACCGCCGGAGATGATGATTGACACCCTGAATGCCCTGGCGAAACTGGACTACCCCCGTTTCGAGGTCATTGTGATGGACAACAATACCAAGGACCCGGCGGTCTGGAAGCCGGTCGAGGGCCACTGTGCAAAGCTGGGGCCGCGCTTCCGATTCTTTCATGTCGATCCCCTCTCCGGATTCAAGGGAGGAGCCCTGAATTATGCCCTGGCCCAGACGGCGGACGAGGCCTCGGTGATCGCGGTCATCGACAGCGATTATATGGTCACCCCCGACTGGCTGCATGATATGGGGGCGCAGTTTGAAAATCCGAAAATCGCCATCGTTCAGGCCCCGCAGGATTACCGGGACGACGGGGAGAATCTTTTCAAGGCCATGTGCTATTCCGAATACCGGGGGTTCTTCTATATCGGCATGCTGACCCGGAACGAACGCAACGCCATCATCCAGCACGGCACGATGACCATGGTCCGGAAGTCGGTCCTGGTTGAGGTGGGCGGCTGGTCGGAGTGGTGTATCACCGAAGATGCCGAGCTGGGGCTGAAGATATTCGAAGAGGGCTATGAGGCCACCTATATTCCCCAGTCCTATGGAAAGGGGCTGATGCCCGATACCTTTCTGGATTTCAAGAAACAGCGGGCCCGCTGGGCCTATGGCGCGGTCCAGATCCTGCGGCGGCATCACCGGGCGCTCAGGGGCAAGGACGCCTCGGCTCTGACCCGGGGACAGCGCTATCATTTTATCGCCGGCTGGCTCCCCTGGCTTGCCGACAGCATCAACCTGATATTCACCATGGCGGCCCTGGCCTGGTCGACGGGGATGTGCCTTTTTATCCATACCATTGATCCGCCGTTGGTTATTCTGTCGTTCATGCCCCTTACCCTGTTTATCTTCAAGATGGGGAAGATGGTTTACCTCTACCGGACCAGGGTCGGCGCCACGATAACCCAGACCATCGCCTCGGCCGTGGCGGGCCTGTCTCTGTCGCATACCATCTCCCAGGCCATTCTGTCGGGCTTCGTGACCAAGGATAAACCGTTTTTCCGGACACCGAAGATGGCCCAGGCCCATGCCCTTCTGCAGGCCCTGCAGTCAGTGCGGGAGGAGGGCCTGATGATGACGGCCCTGTGGGTGGCGGCCATTGGTGTGGCAATCCGGCAGGGAATCGACACACCCGATCTGATCGTCTGGGATATTGTCCTGCTGGTGCAGTCCATTCCGTATGCAGCTGCGGTGTTTATGTCGCTGGTCAGCGGATTTTCCCGGATACCAAAAGAGATTATTACCAACATGACCTTGCCTGCTTCCAGTGTCATCCAACACGGAGAGGCGGCAGAGGCTACCAATAAAGAAGTGGCTCAAGGAGAGGAGCGGTTATGAAAAAACTGGTGGTGTTGCTATCCGTGGCGATGATTCTAGCAGGGTGCGCCGGCACGATGCCGGACAAGGCTGATCTCTATATTGAGGTTGCAGGCCAGCCGGCAGGGGTGTATCCGCCCTCGCTGGAGGCGAGCGTGGTCGGCAGGGATATGCGCACCGATCCCTATATTATCATGTACGAGACGGACAGAGATTCGATTGCGATGCTGGTCAGCCGCGTGCCGCCGCAGGTCATGGTGAAGGACAGTCTGGCCCAGGGGCTGCGGGCCCAGGGACTGAGCCGGGGGGATAGATCGAACATCACCATCTCGGTTGTCATCCAGGAGCTGCAGGCGAAGGTCACCAAACCCGGCGCGCTCTATACTACAAAGGCCAGGACCCGTCTGCAGCTCGTTATCGGCAACAATGGGACGTCTCTCACCCTGGACTACAACCGGGAGGCCAATAAGGAATCGGTCCTCCGTCCCAAGGTCCTGGATCTGGAGACGATGCTTAATGGCCAGCTCTCCGATATCGTGACTAAAATTCTGGAGGATCCTCGGGTTCGGACCGCCATTAAAGGAAAAATGTGATGTAATCTTCTTCCCCCGAGCAGTCTTTCCGCGTTCAGGATGCCGGTGCATTGGTTGACACCGGCATTCCAGCCTTTGTTCCGCCTCTCTTTGCCGCTTGCGCAACCATACTTCCACCGTTTTAAAAAAATCATCATTGCCGCCGCCTGGAATTTCCGAATGTTCTCTGATACACTTGTCTCGGAGAACGTACTCTTCCAGGCCGTTATGAAAATCCCGGAAATTGGAAGCTACCGGATCAACTGATCCTGATTATGTTTATTTTACTCCTGCCGGCCGGATTTGATTTTCTGAAATCAATGCCTTCGGCCAGGGCGGGATTGGAGAAAAAAATGATTCACTACGAAAAAGAAGCACTCAGATATCACAGGGAGCCACGGCCGGGAAAGACCGAGGTTGTTCCTACCAAGCCGTTCATCACC
>JAJYAX010000329.1 GCA_021779275.1 Deltaproteobacteria bacterium
GGAGCTTGGCTGTGACGGGGTCGTCTCCTCGGGGATGGAGGCGGGCCGTCTCCGGCAGGACCTGGGGGAGAGGCTGCTGATAGTGACGCCCGGCATCCGGCCCGGCGCCAATGTGCTGGACCGGGAGGATGACCAGAAACGCATCGTCACCGCAGGTCTTGCCATCGGCAGCGGGGCTGATCATGTGGTGGTCGGCCGCCCCATCACCAGGGCCACGGATCCTATCAAGATAATCGAGGCGATGCAGCAGGATATCACCGCCGCTCTTTCACGGTGAAGGCATGAAGAAGCTCATCCTCTTCATCTTCATCACCCTGGGCGGCTATCTGGGCTGGTGGCTGGGCGAGTACATCGGCATCATGACCGCCTATTTCCTGAGTATGGTCGGCAGCCTGGCCGGTGTTTTTGTCGGCTGCGCCGTCAACCGCAGGTATCTGGATCTGTAAGATCCTCTCCTTCCAGCCGCCAGTCGTCCCGGAGATGGAAGATCCCCTCATGGTTGGTCTGGTCCAGGTGGATGGGGGTAATCGAGATAAAGCCGCTCAGGATGGCGTGCACATCCGTATCCCGGCCCGTATCCCGGACCGGGGTGCCGCCGCCGATCCAGTAATACCTGCGGCCCCGGGGATCGAAGGTCTCCTGGATGGAATTCTCCCAGAGCCGCCTCCCCTGGCGGGTCACCCGCGTCCCGGCAATAGCCGTGTTCCCGGGGACATTGACGTTCATCAGGGTGTTCTCCGGCAGGCCCCGGGCCAGGATCATGGCCGCGAGCCTTGCCGCCACCCTTCCGGCCTGGGTGAAGTCATAGGGGAGCTCGCCGGCTAAAGAGATGGCCATGGAGGGGATGGAGTACATGGTGCCCTCAACCGCCGCCGAGACCGTCCCCGAGTACGATATATCGTCGCCCAGGTTCGGGCCGGAGTTGATCCCCGAGATCAGCAGGTCCGGCCGCTTTTTCAGGATCTTGTCCAGGGCGATGGCCACGCAGTCCGTCGGGGTGCCGTCCAGGGTATGGACGGATTCCTCTATTTTCGTGACCCTGAGGGGGCGGTTCATGGTCAGGGAGTGGGAGACGGCCGAGTTGTCACGGTCGGGGGCGACGATCACCACCTGACCCAGGGGGCTTATGGCCTGGCGCAGGGCGGCCAGTCCCGGGCTTGCAATTCCGTCGTCGTTGGTCAAAAGTATAAGCGGCATAGTATTTTCCTGCATGAGGTCAGTTGATTTTTTTCAGAATCCGGGTGCCGGGGCCTGCCATACTGGTCTGCCAGAAGGCCTGGACTATGGGGTTGACCCTGTTTTTGCCCATGGTGCAGATACCGACGGAAAAGGGTTTCAGGCGGGGCGCCGCCTCCAGGATGGTGACCTGGTCCTGGAGCGGGCTCTTCTCCAGGACCAGGGCCGGGACTATGCCCACCCCGCAGCCGAGACTGACCATGGTGATGATGGCCTCGTTGCCGGCGACCTGGGCGTAGAGAGTGGGCTGGATCTTTTCCTCGGCAAGCCATCTTTCGGCCCGTGTCCTGCTCAGGCCTCTTTCGGCGAGGATCAGAGGGGTCTTCTGCCAGTCGATGCCGCCGTCTCCGGCAAAGAGAACAGTCTCCGGGAAGCGGGCCGGGGCGATGAAGAGCAGCGGGGTCTCGATGATCTTGATAAACTCAAGCTGCGGCGGCCGCTTATCCGGCAGGGCCGCGACGGTCACGTCCACCTCGCCTTTCAGCAGTCTGGCCAGGGCCATGGCCGCGTCCCCGGTCTGCAGATTGATATGGACCTCCGGATAGGCCTTCCTGAATCTTTCCAGGATCTCCGGCAGGATGCTGAAGATGGCGGTGACCGAGCAATAGAGGGAAAGCTCCCCCCGCAGGACGGAATCGGTGGAAAAACTCTTCTGCAGCTCATTCCAGCGCTGGATCACATCCTCGGCATAGTCCCGAAAGATAGCGCCCGCGGGGGTCAGGGCGACACAGCGGTTATCCCGGACGAAGAGCTGTTTGTTCAACTCCGTTTCCAGCCGCTGGATGGTCCGGGTCAGACCCGACGGCGTGATGTTGCAGGCCTGGCTGGTCCGGCCGAAATGCAGGGAGTCGGCCAGGTGTCTGAAAAGTTTCAAGTCTCTGATATCCATCGGCGGGCGGTTGTCCTTGTAGTGGTTGCGTTGCATGTTCTGCAATACAATATAACGAATAAATCACTTGACGCAATAGGGATAAGTCAATATATCATGGAGGGTGTACGGCCTGATCCTAAACAAACATCCAAACAAGGAGATAGAAATGGGAAAGAATTATTTTAACAGTCTGCCGCTGCGTCTGCAGCTGGCGGAGTTGTCGCAATGCCGGTTTATGGACGCCTCCGAATTCAACGGAGTTGAGGCGCTGAAAGGCAAGAAGATCGTCATCGTCGGTTGCGGCGCCCAGGGGCTGCATCAGGGTCTGAACCTGCGTGACAGCGGTTTGGACGTCTCCTACGCCTTGAGGGCCGAGGCCATCGAGCAGAAACGTCAGTCCTGGAAGAACGCGACGGAAAACGGGTTCACCGTCTCCACCTACGACAAGCTGGTGCCGGCCGCCGATCTGGTCATCAACCTGACCCCGGACAAGCAGCATTCCACGGTGGTGGAGGCGATCATGCCCCTGATGAAAAAAGGCGCCTGCCTGTCCTACTCCCATGGCTTCAATATCGTCGAGGTCGGGATGAAGATCAGAGAGGACCTGACGGTCATCATGGTCGCCCCCAAATCTCCGGGGACGGAGGTCCGGCAAGAGTTCAAGCGCGGTTTCGGCGTGCCGACGCTTCTGGCCGTACATCGGGAGAACGATCCCAAGGGCGAGGGCTGGGAGATCGCCAAGGCCTACTGCTGCGGCACCGGCGGCGATAAGGCCGGCGCCTTGCAGTCGTCCTTTATCGCCGAGGTGAAGTCGGACCTGATGGGCGAGCAGACCATCCTCTGCGGCATGCTCCAGGCCGGCTCCCTGCTCTGTTATGACAAGATGGTTGAGAAGGGAATCGATTCCGGCTATGCCTCCAAGCTGGTCCAGCAGGGCTGGGAGACCGTCACCGAGGCCATGAAACATGGCGGCATCACCACCATGCTGGACCGGCTCTCCAATCCCGCCAAAATCAGGGCCTATATGTTGGCGGAAGAGTTGAAGGACATCCTGCAGCCCCTCTTTGAAAAGCATATGGACGATATCATGTCCGGAGAATTTTCCCGGACCATGATGGAAGACTGGGCCAATGATGATGTCAAGCTCTTGGCCTGGCGCAAGGCCAGCGGCGAGACCGCCTTCGAGCGGGCCGCCTCCACCACCGCGGATATCCCGGAGCAGGAGTATTTCGATCACGGGATACTGATGATCGCCATGGTCAAAGCAGGTGTTGAACTGGCCTATGATAC
>JAJYAX010000330.1 GCA_021779275.1 Deltaproteobacteria bacterium
TTTGCCCGGGGAGCGTGTCGTAACATTCCAGTCTTTTGTCCTTATCCTTTATAACTGCGCACTTCCCTATCTCCTCAGTCATATCGGCCAGTGCGCCTTTGGAAAAGGTAAGCGAAAGAGAGAAAACAAGAAGCGTGACGGATACAAAGATGCTTAATCGGCTTCCCGCATATCTGAGTCGGTCGGCAGTGTCCATCATAGCACTCACATCTCCTTATGACAAAAATTTCACTAAAAGCCAACGCCCAAGGTCATCTGACCGCAAGAGAGCGCAGCGCAATTGCGGTCAGGCGTATGCTAACCGCTCTGAGTCAGAAGAGTTGCCGGCATCTTTCAAGATCCCTTGCGACACAGACAGGGATGACAAATAAATGGTTATGTGAGCAGGGATTGACTATCCCTCTCAAGGGGAGACAAAACAGAGCCTGGCTACCCGATTTATAAGTTTAATTTTACTTTTTATTTCGCTGCCATGCGTAATAATTATTGCCGTAAGGTGTAACTCCTTCACTGCCCTCAGATTTCATGCTTGAGAAAGTTTCACTAATGGTAGCGCCATATATTTTCTTTACAAAAAACAGTTTTTCACAATGATTTCTTTCGGGACACTCCCAGCACCCGTCATAGCCTTTTGATTCAACACACTTTGCTGCTTCACACCTATGGACCTTTCCACCAACAGAACAACCACCTGTTTCTCTGCATGTGGACTTACATTGAAGTTGGGTTAAGGCTTCAAGTGTATTCATAAACTGTTTAAAATTGGTAAACGCGGAAAAATATTTCTCAAAATCTGACTGCTCGCCATTAAGATGGTCTGCAATCACTTTCCAACTTTGACTCTCACTGATCGACGTGAGGAAAATATCTACCTGAGAATCTTTTATAGTATCTTTCAGTTTTTCAGCACTTTCGTAAATTTCAGGTTTGTAGAACAAACAGTCAGTACAAACAAGTCCACAAGGACATATGTATTTTTTATCCATAATTTTTTTACCTTATAACGATTGAATTCACTGGCGCTGCGCGGCTTTATCGCGCAGCGCACGGTGAATGATGGGTTAGCCCTTGGCCTGTTTGGCAGCACGGTCGATTTCAATGCCTAAGCCTTTAAATTTTTGGACATAAGGGATGACGACAAGTGCAATAGCAGCCCCAACTAATGCCATGCGTTCCGTGGTGAGAAGTGTGATGCCGTAACGCGAACAGACAAAATCGGCTATGGCGATAAAGATAGCAAATGCAGCGGCGACAAAACAGACGACGAGGAATTGGTCTGTCGTTTCCTTTTTTTCTTCAGCCAGCATCTCTTTCTTCTCGGCGATTCTTGCCGATGAAAGGGATTCGAACTGCAAGAACGAAGAAGATGGAACTTGCTTTGGTTGTCCATCCTCACCAGGAGTGTAGAAATCAAAACCACTACCTGATTGTGCGGGGGTAACGACAAAACCTCGAATACCTTTATCTCTGAGTGCTGCGACGTACTGCCGCACTTGTTGAGTTGCGCGGGACAGCGTCGCTTGATCATTGCGGCCTTTAATTTCTATGATTGCCAGAGGTTCATTTGTTTTTGGATCGAGGAGGGCGAAATCCGGTCGATACCTTCGGCCGTCACCAATAGGCTGGAACGCTGGCTCATAGATAACCGACGACTTGGGGAAGCCTAATTCGGAAAGATACTGGAAGAATTGTTGTTCGATCTGTGAATCCATCAAAGACCTCTAAGGTAAGGGCTAACATTGCAATAAGCGGATTATTGTCCGTCATATCACCCATTATAGGAGGACGATATTTCCGCATATTTTGATATATACCGCTAAACTTGGACATATTGTCAGGTTCCCGTCCGCATATAAATTCTCACTTATTTCTTTCCATATATCGCGATATTATAGGATGGGATATGGGAAGTCAAAAGGAATATATTCCGAAATTCCGGCCTGATCCTGGTCTCAAGCGGATGGGCAAGTCCGGGAGATCCTTCGCTACAGCCATTGCGCCTAACCTTACCGAGCGGGCTCCATCCTGTCCAAAAACCTGCAGGACGAATTACTGCAGCAGATTCACCCCTGCTCCCCGGGTGGATAAAAAGCTGGCCAAAGGTCGCTGGCTTGGTTTAAAATACAGCAAGGTTTCCGGCGGGAGAAAGGCGCCGGGAAGAAAAGATCACCCATCATTACCAAAGAAATGAGGCAAATATGCATATAGGATTTATCGGACTCGGTCATCTGGGAAAGGCGATTGCCACGCGGTTGCTGGATTGTCATCATGCACTTACCGTCTGGAACAGGACACCATCCAAGGCGCAGGGATTGAAGGCGGAGGTTGCCCAGACGCCTGCAGCCGTCGCCGACAGCGGAATTATCTTCCTCTGCATGTTTGACAGCACGGCCGTGCAGACTGTTCTAACAGGCAAAGACGGTCTTCTCTCCGGCAATATAGCCGGAAAGATCATTGTCGATCTGTCGACCAATCATTTCAAGAATGTCGCCTCCTTCCACGAGGTCTGTGCCAAGGCCGGGTGCACCTATTTGGAGACACCGGTCCTGGGCAGCGTGGTCCCCGCCTCGCAGGGGGCGCTCACCGTCCTGGTCAGCGGCGATGAGGCGGGATATGAGAAGGTAAAGCCTGTCCTTGCCGATATCGGCAAGAATATCTTCTATCTGAAGAAGACGGGGCTGGCCACCAAGATGAAGCTCATCAATAACCTGGCCCTGGGCAGTTTTATGGCCACCCTGGCCGAGGCCCTGGCCCTGGCCGAAGACTGCGGCATCGCCCGGGAGGAGGTCCTGGATATCCTGGCGGCCGGCGGCGGCAGTTCGCTGGTCCTGAATGCCAAGAGAAACAAGCTCCTCGTCGAGGACTTTTCCACCCACTTCTCCAGCGCCCTGATCTATAAGGACCTGCATTGTCTGCAGGATCTGGCCTATGAGCAGAAGAAGACCCTCTTTACCGGATCGGTGGTCAAGGAACTCTTTGCCAGGACCTTCGAGCTGGGCTTCGCCCATGAGGATTTTTCGGCGATCTATAAGGTGTTTAGGAGAGATTGAGCCGCAGACGGAAAGAAGATTCAGCCCGGTTTTACCCAAAAAACCGGGCTCTCATTACACGTTCCCGGATTTTCATACAGTTTTTTCTACTGAATTCTGGCTCCTGGCTTCTGAATTTCCAGGGTTGTATCACCTATACCCCTCCATAAGCTGCTGCAGCGCCGCATTCCCCGGACAGAGGTCTTCCTGCTGCAGGCCGTTGAGCGGCCGCAGGGAGGTGCCGATCATCCCATGGGTATCCTCGACACCCTCCTGGAAACAGAGGATGCCGGTCAGAATCCGCCCTTGGACCCTGTGGTCCTCCAGGGAGTCAATGGCCGACCGGCGATTGGTGATAT
>JAJYAX010000331.1 GCA_021779275.1 Deltaproteobacteria bacterium
AAAGGATCAGACCCAAGATCATGACGGTGAGCGTGATCCTGGCCGGACTGGTCCCGATCATGTTCAGCAGCGGAACGGGCGCCGACGTGATGAAACGGATCGCCGCCCCGATGGTCGGCGGGGTGGCCACCTCGACCATCCTGGAGCTTCTGATCTATCCTGCCATTTTCCTGCTCTGGAAACAAAGAGGCATCCGGCAGACAGGCGCCATTCCTGATACAACAGATCCCGAGGTGGCAAACCGGGATTCGTTACCATCCAAAAGTTGACCGATTTGACCGCCTGCTGCATTATATTCTGTGATAACTTGCTGGCCTTAAAGTGAGGTGCAGGCAGGAAATTCAGGACAGACCCGTTGTCTCTGTCGGCTCTACTGCGAGGAACCTCAGTCCCGCCGCAAAGTAATCGACTTCTCTGCATATAGCCGATAGCAATTCATGTCCACAATAGGTATACTCGCGGTATACTCTCCAGAATCGGCGGACGGCATCTCTTATCTTGATATGCTGCAAATGGAGAAAAGGCAGGTCTGGGAAAGGCCTTTTATCATTATTTCAGCCATGTTGCAATTGTCTCGGAAAGAAAACATGAGAGCGAAGATTTTGGCGGTTGTTTTGATGGTTGTCCTGTTTGCGTGGGTTGAGCTTCGGCATACCGGGCTCGGGGGGGCGCAGCAGCGGGAAAACATCATGGACAGTCTGATCCCTCAAGATAAAAGAATCCATGCCCCCGGGTTTGTGTTGAAAGACCTGTCGGGGATGCCGGTCGATCTCGATACCTACAAGGGGAGTGTTGTCCTCCTCGGATTCTGGACCACGGGGTGAGGCTGGTGCCGGAAGGAGTTGCCTTTCCTGGAAAACCTGAAAAATCATTTCAAAGATAAACCCTTTCGCCTCGTGATGATTGATGCCGGGGAATCAGCCGGAACGGTCCGCTCTGTTGTTCGCAGCCAAAAATATTCCTTCCAGGTCCTGCTGGATCTGGATGGGATCATCAACCAAAGGTATCATGTGCTGGGACATCCCATGAAGTTCCTGCTGGATAAAAAAGGAGACCTTGTCTTTTCCGCCATAGGTTTCCGGGAATGGGACGCACCCGAGATGCTTGAGGTCTTTGAAAAGATGATCCAGGAACCGGACCGATAACCGGAAGACATCAAGCGGGATTCATACTAGCCGAGATAGGCGGCAAGCACCCTCTTGTCCCTGTGCAGCTCCGCGGGCGTGCCTTCTGCGACGATGCGGCCGCGTTCCATCACGTAGGCGTAGTCGGCTACTTCCAGCGCGCTTTTGGCGAATTGTTCCACCAGCAGCAGTGTGAGGCCCGCCTCTTTCAGGCGCCGGATGGTGGCAAAGACCTCTTGGACGATGACAGGTGCAAGTCCCATGGACGGCTCGTCCAGCAGCATGACCTTGGGGTTGGCCATGAGCGCCCGGCCGATGGCCAACATCTGCTGTTCACCGCCGGACAGGGTCCCCGCCGTCTGGAGTCGTCTTTCCTGCAGGAGTGGAAACAGGTTGTAAACCCGTTCCAGGTCCGGGGCGGCTTTGGTGCGGAAGCCGAAAAAAAGCGGCAGGCGGCTATAGGCCCCGAGCAGCAGATTGTCTTCCGTCGTCAGCGGCCCGAAGATCTTGCGGCCCTCAGGCGCATGGGCCAGACCCAGCCGGGCAATCCGGGAGGCATCCTGGCCCTGAACTGCCTTCCCGTCAAGCAGAACCCGGCCTTTATCCGGCTTCAGCATTCCCGAAATAGCCCGCATGGTGGTGGTCTTACCGGCGCCGTTGGCGCCGATCAGGGCCACTGTTCTGCCCTGCGCCACCTTCAGAGAGGCGCCCGTCAGTACCTTGCTGGTGCCGTAACCGGCATATAGATCTTCAACGACTAGCATTTTCGTCTCTCTTTTCGGAAACACCCTCTGCAGCAATTTCAGTTGCAGTCCCCAGATAGGCCGCAATCACCTTGGGATCCCGTTTCACTTCAACAGCCGAGCCCTCTGCGATGACCCTGCCGCCGTCCAGCACCGTTACCACATTGCAGAGCTCGCTGACCACATCCATGTGATGTTCGATGAGGATAATGGTGATGCCGCGCTCATTGATGCGCCGGATGATCCCCACCAGTTTATGCACATCGGGCAGGGCAAGACCGGCGGCGGGTTCATCCAGGATCAACAATTCCGGTTTGCGCGCCAGAGCCCGGGCGATCTCCAGGAAACGCTGGTCCCCATAGGTCAGATCCTTGGCGCTGATGCGCGCGTCATCCTTGAGGTCGACGAGTTCCAGGAGGGCGAGGGCATCCGCCTGGGCCCGCCTTTCCTCTCCTTTAGCCAGCCCCAGCAGAACCATGGGCAGAGGGGAGCGGTAGACCCCTTTCATCGCAACCATGACATTGTCCAGAGCCGACAATTCGCTGAAGAGCTGCAGATTCTGGAAGGTCCGGGAGATACCTGTCCCCGCCACCTTGAACATGCCTCCGGGGAGGTCCTTGCCGTGCAGCAGCATCCGGCCTGAGGTTGGGGTGTACAGTCCGGAAATGACGTTCACCGCCGTACTTTTACCGGACCCGTTGGGGCCGATCAGGCCATGGATCTGGCCGGAGCGCACCGTGATGGAGACTCCGTCAACAGCCTTGACGCCGCCAAAATACCGCTTTAAATCCTGCAGCCTTAAAAGAGGTCCGTTATCGGATTCCTTCATCGGCAGCACCGTGTCCAGGCCGGTTGCCGGCGGCAGCGCCGGCGGATCGATACGGAAAAGCCGGGTCAGAAACCGGGCGGCAAAGCCCATTATTCCCTCAGGCAGTCCGACTACCACGGAGAACAGCATCAGCGCAAAAATCGCCTTTCGCCAGTCTTCGGTGTTCTTTACAAACATTCCTCCCACGACCAGCAGCCCCATGGCCATAATCGGGGCGATGGCCTGAAACGGCCGGGTGGTCTTTTTCATCAACCCCCGTATTCCCGCGCCCAGGGCTGCCAGCAGGCCAAAGGCGGAGATGGCCAGGAACAGAAACCTGTTTGACAGAAGATTGGGCAGCAGCGCAATCAGAGAGGCACCGAAAAATGCCCCCCACAGACTCTTGCGGCCACCCAGAACCACCCCCAGCAGCAGGATGACCATCAGCTCGTACATAAAGCTCTGCGGCTGCAGGTACCTGAAATTGAAGGCATAGAGTCCGCCGGCAAGACCGCCCAGGGCCGAACCCAGGGCAAAACCCGCCACTTTGTGACGATAGGTGCCTATACCCATGGCATCGGTGGCGATGGGGCTGTCGCGCAAGGCCTCAAAGGCCCGTCCCCACTGCGAGGAAAGCAGATTGCGCATCCCCATCCAGACCAGGGCCAGAAAGATCAGACATAACCAGTAAAATCCTTCGGCGTTCACAGTG
>JAJYAX010000332.1 GCA_021779275.1 Deltaproteobacteria bacterium
GCGGGCAATTGGCTGATCCGTTCAGAATCGGCTGTGAAATCAATCCGGACCACGACCGAATCGATCTTGGGCCGGGGGTGGAATTCTCCCGGTTTCAGGGTCATCAGCGATTTGACCGTGGCGCAGGACTGGAGCAGGACTGTTGGGACGCCATAGTCTTTGGTTCCCGGCCGGGCCATCAGCCGCTCAGCCACCTCTTTCTGCAGCATGATGGTCGCCCAGGCTATCGCTTCAGCGTTATCGATCAGCTTGAACAGGAAGGGGTTGGAGATCGAATAGGGGAGATTGGCCATGATCTTCAAGGGTCCGCCGCATTGCGCAGCCAGCGCCTGCAGGTCGGTTTTCAGGACATCCTCATGCATCAGGGTGACATTCGCGGGAAGATCCTGTTCTTCCTGATGAAAACGGATGATACCGCTGTCGATCTCCAGCCCGTAGACATGCAAGGCTGCCTGGGCGAGCGGGATGGTCAAGGCGCCCAGACCGACGCCTACCTCCACGATTTTATCCTCTTCGCAGACTCCGCCTTCCCGGACAATGGCTTCCGCTGTTGCGCGATGGACCAGAAAGTTCTGGCCGAAACGCTTTTTCGGCGCCAGACTGTGCGATTCCAGGGACTGCCTGGTCTTTCCGTAAATCTTCATTATTTGGACTGGGTCGTGGGCATTAAGAATCCAAATGCATTCATTGCATCAATTGAATACATCATTTAAGTATGTGCTTCTCGTTTCTCTTTTTCCGCACCTTGATAAAGAGAGAGAAGGAAAGATAATAGCTGAGGATGGTGAAGGGTATGGCCAGGATACAGCCGCCGACCACCATGACGATTATGGCCTCATACCCCAGGTTGGCCAGGGCCTGCAATGATGGGCCTAAGCCCGGATGGGAGAGAAGCAGATTCAAGACGGTCTTGATCTTCTCCCAACTCAGATCATAGGGGGTGACGGCATTGCCGATAACCAGGGAAAAATAATAGATAGGTATGTATGTCAATGGGTTGCAAACAAGCCAGCTGACGGTGTAGGCGGCGATCATTGACGATCTGGTGAGAAGGGTCAGTGCTATGATGGCGATGGTATGCAGCGGGATGGTGGGGGTCAGACCCACGAAGACGCCGATGGCCGTCCCCAGGGCCAGTGATCTCGGGTCGCCTTTCAGCCGGATAAATTTGAGATAATAGTATTTGCCTAAACGATTCAGTTTCATGACATGCGTTATCCAAGTTGCGAGCGGGAATAGACATCCTGATTATACTCTACAGGGACTTCTTTGTGAAATTGGAGAAAGCCCGCCAGGGCGATCATGGCGCCGTTATCGGTGCAGAACGAGGGCCGGGGAAGATAGAGCTTGATGCCGTTCTCGTCACATCGTCTTTGCATCATATCCCTAAGCCTCCGGTTGGACGAGACCCCGCCGCCCATGACCACTGTGCCAAGCCCGGTCTTTTTTATGGCCAGCATGGTTTTTTCGACAAGGACCTCAACGACGGCCTCCTGAAAAGAGGCGCAGACATCGGGGACACGCAGATCCCCCTTTTTCTCCTTTACTCCATGGCAATGATTGAGGACCGCTGTCTTCAGACCGCTGAAGCTGAAATCAAGGGAGTCCTCTTCCAGCCAGGCGCGTGGAAATTTAACGGCATTGTTCTCTCCGGCTTCCGCTTCCCGGGCCACACTCGGTCCGCCCGGATAGCCCAGGCCTATGAGCTTGGCCACCTTGTCGAAGGCCTCGCCGGCCGCATCGTCCCGTGTTCGTCCCAGCAGGGTAAAGTCCGAAGGGGATGCACAGAGAAAGAGGGAAGTGGTGCCGCCGGAGACAATCAGGGCGACAAAGGGAAAGTGCGGTTTCTCATCTTCGAGAAAAACGGAGAGGAGATGCCCGGCCATATGGTCGACGCCGACGAACGGGATACTGCTGACATAGGAGACGGCCTTGGCATAGGAAAAACCGACCAGCAGGGAGCCGATCAGGCCGGGCCCCTGGGTGACGGCGATGAGATTAATATCCCCGATTGCCACGCCGGCACGGCTTAAGGCCTCCTGAACGACAGGATGAATGGATTCAAGATGCCTTCTTGAGGCGAGTTCCGGCACCACACCGCCAAAGCGGCTATGGATGATATCCTGACTGCTGATAACACTGGAAAGAAGTCCGTCCTCGTCCTGCAGGACGGCCGCCGCCGTATCATCGCATGAGCTTTCAATACCTAGTGTGAGCATGAATGTTGCATTATCATAGTGTTTGAGAGTATGAATACCTGATGCTTTACAGGGGATTGCCTTGATAAGAGGTTGGCACTATAAAGGTCATTGGCCTGAAAGTCAATGAGGATTGAACATGGATATTTTTTGGATCATATTGTAATTTCATGTTTTTTATATGTATATTGCATTCAAAGTTCGGCAATGGAAAAGAATTTTAGAACGAAAAAAACCTCGGAACATCTGGTGGATCAGTTTGCGCGGACCATTTCCTATCTGCGTCTGTCGATAACTGATCGTTGCAATCTGCGGTGCATGTACTGTCTGCCCAATGCCGGCGATGAGACGGCCTCTCATCTGAAAACCCTTGATGTCCTGCAGCATCAGGACCTGCTGACCTACGAGGAACTCCTGCGTTTCGTCAGGGTCGCCGTGTCCATGGGGATGAGCAAGGTCCGTCTGACCGGCGGCGAACCCCTGATCAGGCGGGGAGTCCTCGGGTTTATCCAAAACCTGAGCAGTATTGAAGGACTGGACCAGATCCGCTTGACCACCAATGGCGTCCTTTTGCGAGAATCGGCGGAGGCCCTTTATAATGCGGGCATCCGGCACCTGAACATCTCGCTTGATACCCTGCAGCCGGAGAAGTTCGCCCGGATAACGGGCAGGAATTTTTTTCATCAGGTCTGGCAGGGGATAGAGACGGCCAGAGATCTGGGCTTTTTTGTCAAACTGAATGTGGTGGCGATGCGAGGGATCAATGACGATGAGTTTCGTGATTTTGCTCAGCTTGCCCTCTCGGAGCCGTTTCAGGTCCGCTTTATCGAGTTCATGCCGGTCGGCGAACGCAACGGCTGGGATAAGAGCCTTTTTGTCGCCGCGGCGGATATCCAGTCGATCATTGGGGAGGCGGGGGAGCTGACGCCTAAGGAAGGACAACGGTCTGAAGGACCGGCCAGGGTCTTTGGCCTGACGGATAATGCAGGCAGGCAGGGCAGTGTCGGCTTTATCAGTCCCATCAGCCATCATTTCTGCGACAGCTGCAACCGTCTGCGTCTGACCTCCGAGGGCCGGCTTCGTTCCTGCCTCTTGAGCGATCAGGAGACCGATATCCGGGGAATCCTCCGGGGCGGCGGCGCGGACGATAGCCTACGGGAGGCCATACGCATCACCATCCTGCACAAAC